>NZ_DATBUP010000015.1:0-59576 GCF_036515995.1 Pedomonas sp.
CTCTCGTCCGCCGCCTCAACCGGCGCGCCCGCCTCCCGCCTCTTCAAAGGGCGGGTGAAGGTGTATCCCCAGTCTGTGCAGGGGGCCTACCGCAAGCTGAAGTGGGGCATCCTCACTTTTGCACTCATGGTTTACTACATCCTGCCGTGGCTGCGCTGGGAGCAGGGCGAGTATGCGCCGAACCAGTTCCTGCTGCTCGATCTGGCGCGCCGGCGCTTCTATTTCGGCCCCATCGAAATCTGGCCGCAGGAATTCTATTACGTGGCGGGCCTCCTGGTGATGGCGGGTGTCGGCCTGTTCCTCATCACCTCCACCGTCGGGCGCGCCTGGTGCGGCTATGCCTGCCCGCAAACGGTGTGGACGGACTTGTTTCAGGCGGTCGAGCGCTGGATCGAGGGAGACCGCAACGCGCGCATCAAGCTGGACCGCGCGCCGTGGCGCTTTACGAAAATCCTGAAGCGGGCGGCCGTGCACCTGAGCTGGCTTTTCATCTCGGTCGCGACCGGCGGCTTCTTCATTCTCTATTTTGCGGACGCACCCTCGCTGGTGCGTGACATGCTGACCGGAGATGCGCCGAGCGTCGCCTACGCCACCGTCGGCGTGCTGACCGCCACAACCTACATTTTCGGCGGCCTGCTGCGCGAGCAGGTGTGCACCTACATGTGCCCGTGGCCGCGCATCCAGTCCGCCATGCTCGATGAGAATTCGCTTGTCGTCACCTACAAGCAGTGGCGCGGCGAGCCGCGCACGCGCGGCACCAAGAAGGCAGTGCAGGAAGGCGGCAAGGCCGGTGCCAAGGTCGGCGACTGCATCGACTGCAACGCCTGCGTTGCCGTGTGCCCCACCGGTATCGACATCCGCAATGGCCCGCAGCTGGAGTGCATCACCTGTGCGCTGTGCATCGATGCCTGCAACGGCATCATGGACAAGATCGGCCGCCCGCGCGGCCTCATCGACTACACCACGGAAAAGCGGGACCGGCTTGAGGCGGCAGGTGAAAGCCTGCCGCCCAAATGGAAATCCGTCGTTCGTCCGCGCACCGTGCTCTACACCGGCGTCTGGGCGCTCATCGGCATCGCCATGCTGGCCACATTGCTGACGCGCGAGCGGCTGGACCTGTCCGTCAGCCGTCAGCGCAACCCGCTTTATGTGCAGCTCTCGGACGGCTCCATCCGCAACGGCTACACCATCAAGCTGCTGAACATGGAGCCGCGCCCGCGCACCTTCACCCTGACGCTCGAGGGCCCCGCGGGCGCCCTGATGTGGGACTCCTACACCACCGAAGCCGCCGCCGCCGAGACGCTGAGCATTCCGGTCGGGCCGGACCAGACCGAGAGCCGCCGCATTTACGTGCGCGTGCCAGCAAAAAGCCTGTCCGGCAGCAAGGCGGACATCCGCTTCATCGCCCGCGCCGGGGAGGGCGCGGTGGTGGAACACGCAACCCATTTCGACGGCCCCCAGAAATAACGATCCAGAGGTGACGCCATGATGACCCGCCCGCACCCCCGCCCGTTTACCGGCCGCCGCCTTGCCCTCATGCTCGTTGGCATGTTCGCCGTGGTGGCGGGCGTGAACTTCACCATGGCGACACTGGCAAGCCGCACCTTCTCCGGCGCGGTGATCGCCAACGGCTATGTCGCCAACCATGAATTTGCCGGCTGGGTGGAGCGGGCCAAGGCGCAGGAGAAAATCGGCTGGAGCGCCAGGGCCGAGGTGAGGGGCGGCCGGCTGGTCGTCTCCGCCGCAGACAAGGAAGGCGCATCCCTTGCCGGGGCAAGCGTGCGCGTCCACCTCATCCACCCGTTCCGGGCGAGCGAGGCCCGCTGGGTTGACCTGCACGAGGCCGCCCCCGGCCGTTACGTGGCCCTGACCGATGTCTTCCGCGGCCAGTGGGATGCGAATATTCATCTGGAAAAGGCGGGCGAGGTCGTGGTGCTGCGGGAGCGCCTGTTCGTGCGTGAAGGAGCAGCGTCATGAGTGCGGTGGCAACCGGCGCGCTTGATCTCTGGACCACCGAGAGTGATGGCCTGCGCCATATCGACCTGCATGTGCCGGGCATTCACTGCGCCAACTGTATCAGCCGCATCGAGCGGGCGGTGCGGGCCCTGCCGGGAGTCAGACAGGCGCGGGTCAATTTCTCGACGCGTCGCCTTGGCGTCGACTGGGAGGGCAAGGCGCTCTCGCCCGAGAAGATCATACAGGCTGTCGAAGACCTCGGGTTCGAGACGCGCCCCTTCGCCCCGGAAGACATGAGCGCGAGCGAGGGCAAGACCGCAACCCAGAACCTCATCCGCTATATGGCGGTGGCAGGCTTTGCCTCCATGAACATCATGCTGCTCTCGATTTCCGTGTGGTCGGGGGCGGAGGCGGCCACGCGCGATCTGTTCCACGCCATCTCGGCGCTCATTGCGTTGCCCACAATCGCCTATGCCGGGCGGCCCTTCTTCAAATCCGCCTGGGGCGCCCTGCGCCACGGCCGCGCCAACATGGACGTGCCCATCGCCATCGGCGTCATCATCACCACGCTCATTAGCCTGTATGAAACCCTCAACAGCGGGCCGCACGCCTATTTCGACGGCGCGGTCTCGCTCCTGTTCTTCCTGCTCATCGGCCGCACGCTCGACAGCGTGATGCGCGATCGCGCCCGCGCCAGCGTCGCCCAGTTGCTGAAGCAGATGCCGCGCGGCGCAACCGTGCTGCTGGACGGTGGAGCCACCGAATATCGCCCCATCGCAGACATCACGCCGGGCATGAGCGTCGTCGTGGCGGCGGGTGAGCGCGTGCCGGTGGATGGCATCGTCAGCCAGGGTTCGGCCATGCTCGACCGCTCGCTGGTGACGGGCGAGAGCGTGCCGGAGACGGCGGGCGAGGGGGACACGGTGCTGGCGGGCACGCTGGCGCTGGACGCGGTCCTGACCGTGCGCGCCACCGCCGTTGGCCAGAGCACCTTCATGGCCGATCTTGTCCGCCTCATGGAAGCGGCCGAGCAAGGCCGCGCCTCCTATGTACGGCTGGCCGACCGGGTGTCGCGCTACTACGCGCCGGGCGTGCATATTTTAGCTGCGGCCACCGGCCTTGTGTGGTGGATTTTCGGCGGAGACTGGCACCCGGCGGTGATGACGGCGGTTGCCGTGCTCATCATCACCTGTCCGTGCGCGCTGGGTCTGGCCGTGCCTGCCGTGCAGGTGCTGGCCTCCACGCTCCTGATGCGCCGCGGTGTTCTGGTGAAGGACGGCTCGGCGCTCGAACGGCTTGCGGAGGCAGACACGGCGGTGCTGGACAAGACCGGCACCATCACCCTCGGCCAGCCGCAGGTGGTGGGCGATATTCCCCTGTCACACCAAGATCGCGCGCTGGCGCTTGCGCTTGCCGCCCGCAGCACCCATCCGCTCTCCCGTGCCTTGGTGCAGGAATTGAAGCGGCAGGGCACTGAGCCCGCGGCCATCACACAGGTGCGGGAAATTGCCGGGAGCGGTCTGGAGGCGGACTGGCGGGGCGGCGTCATTCGCCTCGGCCGGGCGGACTGGATCGGGGCGGGCGCAGGCCCGAGCGCTGACGGCCCGGAAATCGCCTTTGTCCGCCCCGGCCTCCAGCCCGTGCACATCGCCCTCCGGGATCAGGTGCGCAGTGATGCGCCCGCAGCCATCGCGCGCCTCAAGGAGTTGGGGCTCAGCGTTGCCATGCTGTCAGGCGACCGCGCCGCGGTTGCCGGGCGCGTGGCGGGCGAGGTCGACATCGATGAGTGGCAGGGCGAATGTTCGCCGTCGCAGAAGGTGGATGCCATCAAGGTGCGCCAGCAAAGCGGCGCGACCGTGCTGGTGGTGGGCGATGGCCTGAATGACGGCCCGGCACTGGCAGCGGGTCACGCGTCCATGGCCCCCTCCAGCGCCAGCGACGTGGGGCAGGCGGCAGCGGATTTCGTCTTCCTGGGCGAGGGGCTCGCCGCTGTCCCCGCCGCCATTTCGGTTGCCCGCCACGCCCGGCGTCTGGTGCGCCAGAACATCGCCATCGCCATCGGCTACAACGTCATCGCCGTGCCGCTGGCCATGCTCGGGTACGTCACGCCGCTGGTCGCCGCCATTTCCATGTCGGCCTCGTCCATCATCGTCATTGGCAACGCGCTGCGCCTGCACCTGTGTGTAAAAGAAGAAAGAGCATGAAAGGCAACAGAGCATGACCGGGCTTCCGCTTCTCATCGCCATCGCGCTGGCCTTCGGCCTGTTGTGGCTGGCCGCGTTCATGTGGACCTTGCGCTCGCGCCAGTATGAAGATCCTGACGGCGCGGCCCTGCGCATTCTGGCAAGCGATGATGACCGGCCTGGCACGCCGCAATAAAAAATCCGGATCTGGAAAAGAAAAGGCGCGGGGCTTCCCTTGGGATGCCCCGCGCTGAAGTTTTTGCGCCATAGCGGGCTGAAGCGGCGCGGTGCCAGTCCGTTGCGAATCTGACAACGCCACTTTAGCACCCGTTGCGGCCAGGGAATTGATCTGGCTCAAGGCAGGAAAAAATCACGCCGGATAAAAAGGGGCATGAGTGATCGTCCAGCCAGAAGAGCAAAGCCGCGCGGTGCAACGCTGCCGCCCTGTTGCCTGCCCGGCGGCGGCACCACTGCCGCCTCTTTTCTGGATGCGCTCGATGCCCGCCCTTCGGCGCTGCTGGCGCTTGCCGCCGCGCTCATGCTGGCGCTGGGGCCGGCACCCGCCAGCGCTCAGGACATGTCGCTCATCTGCACGCCGAACGGGCTGGAGCAGGTGCCGGTCGAGGGCGAGCGCCAGCCTGAAGGCGGCATGGCCGGCTGCGCCCACGCCTGTGTTTTGCGTGAGCGCCGCCGGGGTTGATTGGCTCAGCCTTCCTTGGCCGCAGTCAGCGTTGCGTAGCTGGTAATAAGGTTGCGATAATCCGGAATATGGCCTGAGAACAGCGCGCCCAGACCCTTGATGTCATTGCGCCAGTCCCGGTGCAGCTCGCAGGCAACGCCGAACCAGGTCATCAGCTGCGCACCGGCGGCTGTCATCCGGCCCCATGCCGAATGGCGGGTCACGTCGTTGAAAGTGCCGGAGGCGTCGGTCACCACGAACACGTCATAGCCTTCCTCAAGGGCGGAAAGCGCCGGGAACGCCACGCACACTTCCGTCACCACGCCTGCGATGATCAGCTGTTTCCTGCCCGTTGCCTTCACCGCCGCCACGAAGTCCTCGTTGTCCCAGGCGTTGATCTGGCCGGGGCGGGCAATATAGGGCGCGTCCGGAAACTGTGCCTTCAGCTCGGGCACCAGCGGGCCGTTCGGGCCGGTCTCGAAGCTGGTGGTAAGGATGGTCGGCAGGTTGAAATACTTCGCCAGATTGCCCAGCGCCAGCACGTTGTTCTTGAACTTGTCCGGGTCGAAATCCCGCACCAGTGACAGCAGCCCCGCCTGGTGGTCCACCAGCAGAACGGCAGCGTTGTCCTTGTCGAGGCGGACATAGGGTTTGGTCATGGTCGTCTTCTCCTTTGATTTTGCCCGCACGGAAGGGTTCTGCCCAAAACGCATCCTGGGCAGTGACGGACGAGGCAGGCAGGGCCGTCCCGTTGACTGAATTTCTCAAAAGAAGGGAGGCAGCCCGGCGTCCCGCTGGGGGAAGCGCCGGGCCTTGCCGGTTATGCGGCGGTCATTGCGAACCGCCCGTTGTTGAAGTCGTCAACGGCCTGACGAATTTCATCCTCGCTGTTCATCACGAACGGGCCGTAGCCGGCAATGGGCTCGTCGATCGGCTCGCCAGTCAGCACCAGCAGGGTGGTGTCGCCGTCTGCATGAAGGGCAAGCCCGGATCCCTCGCGGCTGAGCAGCAGCACTTCGGCCTCGCCTGCATCCTGTGCCGCGCCGTCGTCTCCGGCAACCGTCACATGCCCGCTCAGCACCACCAGAAGGGCGGTGTGCCCATCGGGCAGCGCAAGCGCCGCATCCGCATCGCGCACCAGCCGCACGTCCCATACGTTGATCGGCGTGAAGGTGCGGGCCGGGCCTTTTGTCCCCGCCAGTTCCCCGGCGATGATGCGCGCCGTGCCTGCGCCGTCGGCCAGGTCCATGACCGGGATATCCGCCGAGGTGATGCCCTGATACCCGGCCGGGGCCATCTTGTCCTTGGCGGGCAGGTTGACCCACAGCTGCACCATGCGGAACGGGCCGCCGGTCTTGGCAAAGGCGGGAGAGTGGTATTCCTCGTGCAGAATGCCGCCTGCCGCCGTCATCCACTGCACGTCGCCCGGGCCGATGACGCCGCCGTTGCCGGCCGAATCCCGGTGCTCGACCTCGCCGTCGTACACAATGGTCACGGTCTCGAACCCGCGGTGCGGGTGCTGGCCGACGCCGCGCCGGTCCTCGGTCGGATCGAAATACCGTGGCCCGGCATAGTCCAGCAGCAGGAACGGGCTGATATGCTGCCCGAGGGAGTTGTAGGAAAAGAGCGAGCGCACCGGAAACCCATCGCCCACCCAGTGGCTGCGGTCATTTCCGAAACGGCCCAGAACCTTCTTGTGCGTAACCGTCTTGCTCATGGTTCGTCTCCTGCGTCACCGCTCGTTTGCGGCGGTTCCGTGTTGCACATGAGGTAACACTGCAACGCCGCCGCCAGAAGATTGCGGAAAGCGACGCATCGTCCTATCAATAGAACAATGAAGGATCTGAACGACCTCTCCTACTTCGTCGCTGTCGTCGACCACGGCGGGTTCTCGGCAGCTGCCCGCGCGCTGGACATGCAGAAATCCAAGCTCAGCCGTCGCATTTTGGCGCTGGAGGAGCGACTGGGCGTGCGCCTCCTGAACCGCTCCTCACGCCGGTTCGCTGTCACCGAAATCGGGCGGGAATTCTACGAGCGCTGCGTTGCCATGCTGGTGGAGGCGGAGGCCGCCGAGCAGCTGATCGCGCAAGCCAAGGCAGAGCCGCGCGGCGTCATTCGGATGAGCTGTCCCGTTGCGCTGCTCGCCTTCCAGTTCGGGGCGCTCATCAGCCGCTTCATGCTGGAGAACCCGGCGGTCGAGGTGCATCTGGAGGCCACCAACCGCCGGGTGGATGTCATCGCCGAGGGGCTGGACTTGGCCATTCGGGTGCGTTTCCCGCCGCTGGAGCCGACTGACCTCGTCATGCGCCAGCTCGACCAGAGCACCCAGTGCCTCGTCGCCAGTCCCGCGCTCCTGTCTGCTCCGCTCTTGTCCCCGGCTGATCTTGCCGGCCTGCCCAGTCTCGATCTCGGCCCCGCCCGGCGCGACCATGCCTGGCAGCTCATGCACCCGGACGGCCAGAGCGCCGTCGTGCCCCATCGGCCGCGCCTGGTAACGGACGACATGGCCAGCTTGCGCGAGGCGGCACTTGCCGGCGTCGGCATCGTGCAGCTGCCCACCATGATGATCTGGCAGGACGTGGAGGCGGGCAGGCTCGTCCATGCCCTGCCGGACTGGCGGCCGCGCGCCGGGCTCATTCACGCGGTTTTCCCATCGCGGCGCGGGCTGCT
Organism: Pedomonas sp.; assembly: GCF_036515995.1. Taxonomy (NCBI): domain Bacteria; kingdom Pseudomonadati; phylum Pseudomonadota; class Alphaproteobacteria; order Sphingomonadales; family Pedomonadaceae; genus Pedomonas; species Pedomonas sp. The sequence goes on from NZ_DATBUP010000015.1 coordinate 7,489, forward strand.
GCCCTCCGTGCGCGCCCTGCTGGATTATCTGGCGCAGGAATGTGCGGTGCAGCGCCGGCAGGCATCCGAAACGCTGGCGCGGCACGAGGGGCTGACCTCGCCCGCGCCGCCCGCGCTCAGGGTCTGAGCGCCGTCACACCGCGCGGGCGTGCCGGGGCTGTCCCTGTTTCTGGCCCTGCCCCTGTCCTTGGCCCAGATACTGGTCGAACGCCGCCGCCACCGCGCGCACCAGCGGCCGGGCCCTGTTCTGCACGCGAATGGTATAGCGGCTGCGCTCGGCGATGCCGTCCGCCACCAGCGTGTCCAGCATCGGCGTCGAGCGGGCCAGAACCTCGTCCGGGCTCACGTCGAACCGCTTGCACACGGTCTCCAGATCCACCGTATAATCGCACATCACCCGCTCGATGATGGCGGCGCGCAGCCGGTCTTCCTGGCTGAGCGCATAGCCCTTGATGGTGGCGGGGCTGCCGCTCTCGATGGCTTTCAGATAGTCGCCGATGGTCACCGCATTCTGGACGAACCCGCCGGGCACGCGGCCGATGGAAGACGCGCCAAGGCCGATCAGCGCCGAGGCGTCGTCGGTCGTGTACCCCTGAAAATTCCGGTGCAGCGTGCCGGTGCGGGCGGCCACCGCCAGCGGGTCGGAGGGGCGGGCGTAATGGTCAAGGCCGATGCGCTGGTACCCCGCCGTCTGCAGCACGGCGGCAATATATTCGGCCTGCATGTGGCGCGTCTCGCCGTCGGGCAGGCTCGCGTCCGCGATCTTGCGCTGGTGCGGCTTGAAGCCCGGCACGTGGGCGTAGCCGAACACGGCCAGCCGATCCGGCGCCAGCTCCAGCACCTTCTGAGCCGTCTCGATGCAGGAGAGCACGGTCTGGTCCGGCAGGCCATAGAGCAGGTCCATGTTCAGCGCCAGAATGCCCGCCCGGCGCAGGTTGTGGGCGGCGTCACGGGTCTGCTCGAAGGTCTGCACCCGGTTGATGGCGGTCTGCACGCGGGAGTCGAAGCTCTGCACGCCAAGGCTGGCGCGGGTGACGCCGCCCTCGGCCAGCGCGGCGCACATCTCCGACGTCAGGGTGCGCGGGTCGATCTCGATGGCGATTTCCGCATCCGGTGCAAGGGAGAAGCGCTCGCGCACGTGCGCCATCAGGTCGAGGAACTGCTCCGGCCGCATCAGGGTCGGCGTGCCGCCGCCGAAATGGATGTGCGAGACCGTGCGCTTGCCGCGCAAGTATCCTGCGATCAGGTCGATCTCCGCATTCAGCGCCCGCAGGTAGCGGGCAATGGGCTCGTCCCGCCGCGTCACCGTGGTGTGGCAGCCGCAATACCAGCACATGCTCCGGCAGAACGGCACGTGGAAATAGAGCGAGAGCGTCTCGCCATCGGGCAGGGCCGCCAGCCACGCCGCATAGTCGCGCGGGCCGATCTCCGCCTTGAAGTGGGGCGCGGTCGGGTAGCTCGTGTAGCGGGGCAGCAATCGGTCGGCGTAACGCATCACAACATCGGACATGTCTTGAGACTCTCCTGAACCTGTTGCGGCCTCACATACCTGCGTTAACCATGCCGCGCTTTGATCTGGATCATGGCCGGCAGTCATCAGGCGCGGCTGCGCGCCGTCTCGGCTGCGTCATTTGGGCTTCTTTCCTTTTTAAGCCGTTCAAGGCAAAGCAGAACAATAGCGGCGAAGTAGCGTCTGGCAGTTGTTCCGAACAGACGGGCAACGGCAAGATCGATAATAAAAAGAAACAAAATCGTGTTGCGCATGTCTGCCCTGATCCGGATCGAGGGGCCAGTGCTGCTGCCGTATGTCGAAACCGGCGCCGTTACGGCGTGAGAGCAGGCAGTGCCTTACTATGTCGATCATGCAGCCCCCCGCTCAATTCGACCCGCCCGCGCCGGCGTTGGACGAGGGACACCCCTGCAGCCAGTGCGGCGCCCGCTCCGTGGCCATCTGCGGCGTGCTGGAGAGCGACGAGTTGCAGGCGTTCCGCAAGAGCGGCTCGACCCAGCGGCTGGAGCCGGGCGACACCCTGTTCTTCGAGGGGGACCCGGCCCGCAGCGTCTACAGCATCACCGAGGGGCTCCTGCGCCTGACCAAGATGCTGCCGGACGGTCGCCGTCAGGTGGCGGATTTCCTGTTCCCGGGTGACTTTCTGGGCCTGACGCTGGAGGACGGCCACGCCTTCTCCGCCGAGGCCGTGACGCCCGTGCAGGTCTGCCAGTTCTCGGCCGCGCGCTTCCACGCCTTCGCCGGGGCCCACCCGCATCTGGAGCGCCGTCTTTACGTTCTGGCGGCCCACGAGCTTGCGGCCACGCGCCAGCAGGTGCTGCGTCTGGGCCGCAAGTCCGCCACAGAGCGTATGGCCTCGTTCCTCCTGATGCTGGCCAGCCACAACTGCCCCGGTCCGTGCGGCAATGGCGACGGCAAGGTGCTGGTGCTGCCCATGTCCCGCACCGACATCGCCGACTATCTCGGGCTGCGCATCGAGACGGTCAGCCGGGAGCTCAGCGGCCTGAAGGCGGAGAAGATCATTCGCCTCGTCAGCACGCAGCAGATCGAGATTCTCGACCTGGCTCGCCTGCGCGCCATCGTGTCGGGTGATCTGGAAGACGACGCCCCCTCGTTCTGCGACTGACCGGCACCCTTCCGTTTCGGCGCCCCGCCTGAACACGTCCGGCTTGTACGCCTCCCGGCGGGCTTTCCCGTGCGGAACAATCGACGCGCTCCCGCGATGACACGGCGAAGGCCAGGGAGAGCCTTCCCATCCGCCGGAAGCGTTCAGGCAGGAGGTTGGTTCAGGAGCCGGGCGACATGGACATCCTTGTGTTCATCGACGAGGATCAGGCAACCGAGCTGCGCTGCCAGGTTGCGCTTGCGCTTGCCCATGTCTGCGGCAGCCATATCCACTGCCTTCAGGTCACCTCGCCCAATGCCCTCATTTCCACCGGCTCGTTCGGCACGGCCCGCATGCTGGCCGAGCGCACGGAGGAGATGGAGCGCTACAAGGACAGGCTCCAGGCCGCCGCACGGGAGCGCTTCGCCCCGGCGGGCGTCGGCTGGGATTACCGCCGTTTCGATGGCGATCTGACCCAGACCATCGCCGAGCAGGCCCGCCTCGTTGATCTGGTCGTGCTCAGCGCCGAGCGGCAGCCGTCGCGGCTGAATGGCACCGTGCCCGGCGCGGCCGATCTCCTGCTGCGCATCCGCCCGCCGATCCTGGCGGTTCCCGCAAAACCCGCGGAGCCGGGCGCTTTTACGCCCGCCGGCAGTGCGCTCGTGGCGTGGGATGGCAGCGTGGCCTGCGCCCATGCGCTGCGCAACGCCCTTTTGATGCTGAAATGCGCCGCCGGCGTCGTCGTGGTGACGGTGGAGGGAGAGCGGCCCGGCATCAGCGGAGAGCAGGTCGCCGCCTATCTTGCCCGTCACGGCATCCGCTCGGAAGTCTATGAGCTGCCCCTGACGGATCGCTCCGTCGGCGGAGTGCTGATCGATGCGGTGCGGATTTATCGCGCCTCCTATGTGGTCATGGGCGCGTTCGGTCATGGCAGGGCGCGCGAGTTTCTGCTGGGCGGCGTCACGCGGGACATGCTGAAAAGCTGCCCGGTGCCGCTGGTGCTGGCGCACTGATCTGAAACGAACAGTCCGGAGCAGGGGACGCAGGCACAAGGCCGCGACACCTGCTGTGCGGACAGGCAATCCCAGCCGGCTTGCCCCCGCAGGCTTCGGCCATAAACTCTGGGGCACGGGCGGTATTTGTCATGAGTGGTGGCGCGATGCGTAGGGATGACACATCTGGCGTGCGAGGGGCGGGGCGGACGGCAAGGGGCTCCCAGCGGCAGGACGGTCTTCCCATGCCGCGTCGCCTGGCGGCGATTGCCGCCATCTCGTTCGGCACGGCGCTGGTGGTGCTGGATGGCGCCATCGCAACCGTGGCGTTGCCCACCATCGCGGCGGATCTGGGCGTGGAGAGCTCCTCCGTCGTCGGCGTCGTCACCGTTTATCAGCTCATTCTCGTCATGCTGCTGCTGCCGTTCTCCGGCCTTGGCGAGCGCATCGGCCTCAAGCGGCTGTTCCAGATCGGTCAGCTGGTTTTCACCGTGGCAACGGCACTCTGCTTCTTCGCCGGGAGCCTGCCGTTTCTTTTGATTGTGCGCGCGGCGCAGGCCGTCGGCGCGGCGGCGGTGCTCAGCGTGGCATCGGCGCTCATCCGCTCCATCTACCCGCGGGACCAGCTGGGGCGGGGGATGGGCATCAACTCCGTCGTCGTCTCCATTTCAGCGGCGCTGGCGCCCTCGCTCGGCGGACTGGTGCTCTCCGTCGCGCCGTGGCCGTGGGTGTTCGCCAGCGCGGTTCCCTTTGCCCTGCTCAGTCTGGCGTTCGGGCGGGCCCTGCCGGATGTGGGCCGCCGCCTCGAGCCCTATGACGTTCTGAGCGCGCTGCTGTGCGCCCTGATGTTCGGCCTGATCATCGGCGGCATCGAAAGCGGCGTGCATGGCGACAGCCCGGTCGTCTCCATTGCCGTCGTTCTGGCGGGCCTCGCCATCGGCGCTGTTTTTGTACGCCGCCAGCAGGGCGAGGCCAAGCCCATCCTGCCCGTGGATCTGCTGGCCAAGCCAGTGCTTGCCCTGTCGACCCTTGGTGCGTTCACCGCGTTTCTGGCCTCCATGACCATTTTCGTCACCCTGCCGTTCCGCCTGCAGATGGGGTACGGCATGACTCCCTCGGAAGTGGGCGCGGTCATTGCGCCGTGGCCGCTGACCATGATGCTGGTCGCCCCGCTCTCCGGCTGGCTGTCAGACCGTTACCCGGCCGGCATACTGGGCAGCATCGGCATGGCCATCGCCTTCTGCGGCCTGCTCACGCTGGCATTTTTGCCTGCGGAGCCGAGCCTGTTCGACATCGGCTGGCGTATGGCCTTCTCCAGCGCAGGCTTTGCCATGTTCCTCTCGCCCAACGCCCGGCTGGTGGTCGGCTCCGCGCCCATTGACCGGGCCGCCGCCGCTGGCGGGTTGATCGCCACCACGCGCATGCTCGGCCAGACCTGCGGGGCCACGCTGGCGGCGGCGCTGCTGGCCGTCGGCATCGGCGCAACGCTCACGCCCCCGCTCATTGCCGCCGGGCTGGCGCTGGTGGCCGGCGTGTGCAGCCTTGCGCGCCTGCGCCCCTCCCTGCGTGAGCCGAAAAAGGAAGAGGCGGATCATTTTCCCTCCGCCACGGTGCGATAAATCCGGCTGCGAGAACTTAATTATTTGCGCTGTTTCCTGGGAAAATAAATCAATAAAATCATATTGATAAATCTGAATTATGGTCGGTATTTTTTACAAATTCTAACTTGCAATAAATAATCATCCATAATTAAAAACTAGTAACGTAATGATTATTCTAACCTATTAACATTGCTGCATTTTCTGGCACAAAAAATGCTTCTTCATGGCCAAGGCGAAACGCGGCCGGGCAGTGGTGAACGTCGCCAACCGGATAATTCGCCGAGTTTGGGCGTCGCCTTTTCATCCGCCCTCCGTTTCCGGAGGCGTGCCAGAAGGACACGAACAATGATCAATTTTCTGAAATCTCTCTGGAGTGATGAGTCCGGTGCTTCCGCCGCTGAATACGCCCTGATCCTTGCCGTGATCGGCGCGGGTATTTCCGTTGCCGCCAACACGCTCAGCAGCGCCATCGACGGCGCGCTTGATACCGCCGCCTTGACGATTTCCGGTGCCAGCGACGGCACCTGATCCCGGTTTGCGCACGTGTTCATCGGCGGGTCAGCCGGCAAGGCCCGGCCCGCCAATTTGCCCGCTCATGTTTTTCTCCGGCTGCGTGCCGGCGTCAATTCAAGGCGCGTTCTTGCGGGAGCATCGGGATGCCAAGAGCGCAATCGCTGATCATTCTCTCAACGGCCGTCCTCCTCGGGCTGCTGGCGGTGCTGCTGGCCTCGCGCCTTGTGGCTCCGGCGGCTCCGGCCCCGGCAGTGGCGCAGCCGGTCGCAAGCCTTGCCAAGATCATGGTGGCCGCCGCGCCCATTCCGGCCGGCACGGCCATCACGCCTGCGCTGGTCAAGCAGATCGACTGGCCGCTGAACGCACTGCCTGCCGGGGCCTTCACGTCTCCGGCGGATCTGGTGGATGCGGCCGAGCCGAGGGTCGCCCTACGCGAAATGGGGGTGAACGAGCCCGTTCTGGCCTCCCGCGTCACCGGCAAGGGCGGGCGCTTTTCCGTCTCCGGCATGATCGCGCCGGCCATGCGCGCCGCCACCATCCGGGTGAATGACGTGGCGGGCGTCGGCGGCCTCGTTCTGCCGGGAGACCGGGTGGACGTGCTCGTCACCCACGCGCCGCCCGGCACAGACGGTCGCAGCGTCACGGATGTGCTCCTTCAGAACGTCACGGTTATCGGGCTGGATCAGGATGTGAACGCGGCGCGCGAGAAGCCCGCCGTCGTCAAGACGGCAACGCTGGAGGTCTCGCAACTGGCCGCGCAGAAGCTGGCGCTGGCCCAGCAGGTGGGCAGCCTCAGCCTTGTCTTGCGCAGCATGCGCGCCGGCACGGCCGCGCCCGAGGCCGTCCGCACGGTCAGCCTTGCTGATCTGCGCGATGGCGTGGCGGGCAGCGGCTTGCCCAGTGTCCGCTCGCGCTCCGCCCCTGCGCCCGGCCGCACCGTCACCATCGTGCGGGGGCTCCAGCCCCGCAGCTACACCGTTGGCCGGTTCAGCGGCGAGGGGAGACTGCACCCTTGAGGGCGAGACGCAGCCTCTCCCGAATTCTGCCCTGCGTGCTGGCGGTTCTTGCTTCCGGGCCGGCCGGCATCGCTCCTGCCGGAGCGGGCCCGTCTCCGGACGCCGCCCGGCCCGCCGCCAGTGTCAGTATCGCTGTCCGGGCAGAGACCGGCCTGCATGCCGGCGCGTTCGCGGTGCCGCTGAACAAGAGCCAGATCCTGACGGTGGAGCGCAGCTATGCGCAGGCACTCATCGGCAACCCGGCAATTGCCGACCTCATGCCGCTGACCGACAGGTCGCTCTACGTCCTCGGCAAGGCCACCGGCTCCACCAACCTGACGCTCTATGACCGCAACAAGACCCTGATCGCCGTGGCCGATCTGGTGGTGGAGCCCGATGTATCGGGCCTGCGCCGCCAGCTTGGCGATCTCATGCCGGCCGAGAAAATCAGCGTGCGCGCCGCCAATGAATCCGTGGTGCTGACCGGCGTTCTGACGTCCGCGCCCGCCGTGGCCCGCGCCGTGCAGATCGCCGAAACCTATGCCCCGGGCAAGGTCGTCAACATGCTCTCGGTCGGCGCAACCCAGCAGGTGCTGCTGGAGGTGCGCATTTCTGAAATGGTGCGCACGCTGGCCAAGGAAATCGGCATCAACAACGCCTTCATCAGCGACAGCGGAAATTTCTTCGGCGGCACCGGATCGAACGCCATCGGCACCACCCTGCTGACCGACGAGGCTGGCCGACCGATCGTGGACCTGAGCGGTATACTCGACACCTTCGGCATTGTCGGCGCGTCGTTCGACATCGGCAGCCTGAACATCACAACGGTGCTCGATGCGCTGGAGCGCAAGGGCATCCTGACCACGCTGGCGGAGCCCAATCTGGTGGCGCTGTCCGGTGAAACCGCATCCTTTCTTGCAGGCGGGGAATTTCCCGTGCCCGTCGCGCAGAACGGCCTCGGCGGGGCGGACAGCAAAGGCTCCTCCTCCATCACCGTCGAGTTCAAGCCGTTCGGCGTCAGCCTCGGCTTCACGCCCACCGTTCTGGAAGACGGCGTCATCAATCTGGTGGTCGCGCCCGAGGTCAGCTCCATCGACCCCAACGCCTCCATCCGCATCAGCGGCCTGACGATCCCGGGCCTGCAAACCCGCCGCGCCCAAACCACGCTGGAGCTGCGGGACGGCCAGTCCTTCGCCATTGCCGGGCTCATCCGCAATGATTTCAAGGACACCGTCCGCCAGTTTCCCGTGCTCGGCTCCATTCCCATTCTGGGCGCGCTGTTCCGCTCCAGCGGCTTTCAGAAGCAGGAGACCGAACTGGTCATCGTGGTGACGCCGCGCCTGGTCAAACCAACAGCGCCGGACAAAGTCGCCCTGCCCACAGAGCGCGTCACCCCTCCGGCCGAGCTTGACCTGTTCCTGAACGGCCGCATCGACGCCACGCAACAAAATCCGGGAAAGGACGGCCTTGATGCAAACAACCGCTAAGGGAGCGCGGCTGGCGCCAGAAAAAGCGTTCGGCCTTTGCCTGTTGCTGGCCGGGCTCGCCGCCTCCTCCTGTGCGCCGAAGGATGCAGGGCTCGGCGCCGCCGTGCGGCACAACGTGGCGCTGCACGTCATTGATCCCAGCCCGAGCCATGCGGGACAGCCCATCGAGGGCGGATCGGGAGCGCGCGCCGCCGCCGCGCAGGAGCGGTATCGCACCGGCACGGTCAAGCCGCCCCAGACCATCCAGACAACGGGCAGCCCTGCGGGCCGCAGCACCGGGGAGCGGCTCTGACATGGCGCAGGCACTCCCCGCTGCGGTTCATGCGCTTGCCCGCTGCCGGGCCGGGGCGGTTGCGCCCACGCTTGCCCTGTCGCTGGCCGCGCTCATCGCCGTCGGCGGGCTGGCGTTCGATTATGCCCGCCTCGCCAGTCTGGACACCGAGCTGCAGAACGCGGCGGATCACGCCGCCCTTGCCGCCGCCACCCAGCTCGACGGCCGGCCCGGAGCCTGCCAGCGCGCCGCCAATGCTGCCGGCACCATGGTGCGGAACCACGCGCTCTTCGCCAATGACGGCGGCGCTCCGGCCATTGCCGTCGCGCATGAAACTGCGTGTGATGCGACGGGCCGCATCCGCTTCTATCAGGATCCACAGAAGGCCGTGGCAGCGGCGGGCGATGACACCGCCCGGTTTGTCGAGGTCTCGGTGGAAGCGCGCCGGGCACGCTATGCGCTGACCCCCATCGTTGGCGCGGTGGGGTCCGGAGACATCACCGGCACCGCGTTTGCAGGGCTTGCCTCCGCCATCTGCAAGGCGCCGCCGCTCATGATGTGCAATCCCAATGAGAGCCCGGGCGGGGGCGGCAGCGTCGATGCCTCGGCGCTCATCGGCAAGGGGCTGCTGGCAGTAGCGGCCGGGAGCGGCGGCACCTGGGCGCCCGGCAATTTCGGGTTTCTGGATATGGGCGCCGGGCCGGGCGCAAGTGATTTGCGGGACGCGTTCGGCAAGGCCACCACGCATTTCCAGTGCATCCGCACCAGCTCTGTCGATACCGCGCCTGGCAACATGGCCGATATTTCAGCGGCCATAAATACCCGCTTCGATATTTATGAGAACGGCTGGGCCGCCAATTGCGACGGCGTTGGCTGTCCGCCCGCCTACAACACGGTCAAGGATCTTGTCCGAAGGGCCGATGGTGGCTGCGGTCTCAATTCCAACCCCAACTCCAGCGGCCAGCAAGGCTGGCGACCGGTGGAGGCCCCCGGCCACTACCGGCCCAGTCCCGCCACGCGGCAGGATGCCACCATCAGCGTCATCGGCCACCCGCGCGATATCTGCCACGCCGTATCGCTGGAGGGCGATTGCCCCGGCGGCCGGCTGGGGGACGGCCTGTGGGACCGGGACGCCTATTTCCGCGTCAACCACGGCCAGGCCTCGACGCAGGACTGGCAGAGCCGCTTGCGGGCAGACGGCGTTGCCAACTTCCAGTCCCCCACGCGCCATGATGTCTACCAGTGGGAGCTGGCCACCGGCCGCCTTGGCCCGCGCGCCGTCGGCGGCGCTGCCGCTGCCTATTCAGCGCCCGTCTGCGGCACCCCGGTCGGGCCGCCCGCGCATCCAGACCGGCGGGTAACGTCGCTGGCGGTGGTCAACTGCATCGAACAGGGTATCAACGGGCGCACCGCCAACGTCAGGGTGGAGGCATGGCTCGACATTTTTCTGGTGGAGCCCTCCTACCTGCGCCGGGATGACGGCAACGCTGCCCGCACCACGGCAGATCAGGTGTACGTCGAAGTCATCGGTCCCACCCGCATGGCAGGCGGCGGAGGCGGCGCGCAGGTCGTGCGCCGCGACGTGCCGTATCTCATCGAGTAGCGCCATGAGCCCGCCCGTCCGCTTCCTCTTCTCCCGTCTGTGCGCCTCCCGCTCCGGCAGCGCTGCCGTGGAGCTGGCGCTGCTGCTGCCCTTCCTGACGGCGCTTCTGTTCGGCGCGATCGAGCTCGGCCGCTATTTTCTGGGCGAGCATATTCTCATCTCCGCCGTGCGGGACGGTACCCGTTTCGCGGCCCGTCAGCCTGTGTCGGAGATGCCGTGCGGTGGCCCGCCTGCCTTGGGGAAAGCCGCTCAGGTCCGCAGCCTCGTGCGCTTCGGCAACGTCTCTGCCAGCGGTGCGCCTCGCCTCGGCTATTGGACGACGGACACCGGCATCGAGATCACCATCACCTGCACGCCGGGTCCATGGTCCGGCCTTTATGCGCAACATCCGCAAGGCGCTGCGGTCGTCACCGTCTCGGCCAGCATTCCTTACGTGCCGCTCCTCGCCGGTCTCGGCCTGCGCGTGCCATCCTTGCACGTGCGGGCGCAGGCCCAGTCCGCGGTGATGGGCCGGTGAGCCGGGCATCTCCCTGGGCGCGGCTCGTCCGCTGCCGCTCCGGCGCAACCGCTGCCGAATTCGCACTGGTGGTGCCGCTGCTGCTTGTGCTGCTGCTCGGCATCATCGACGCCGGACGGCTGCTCTGGGTCGTCAACCGGGCGGAAAAAGCCGCCCAGATGGGCGTGCGCCTTGCCGTCGTCACGGACATGGTGCCGGCGGATCTGGCCCACCGGGATTTTGCCGCAGCGCATGGCGTCCCCAGCGGGGAGCCTGTGCCGGTATCGGCGTTTTCCGCCACTACGTGCAGCGCCGGCGGCTGTACCGGCTGGGGGTATGACGCGGCCGCCTTCCAGCGCGTTGTGGCCCGCATGAATGCCGTCCTGCCGGACATCCGGCCCGGTCATGTGTTCATTGATTATGAGAACGTCGGCCTCGGCTACGCCGGAGACCCCGCCGGGCCGGACGTCTCGCCCCTCGTGCGGGTGCGCGTGCGCGCGCTCGCCTTCCGGCCCCTGCTGCTGGCCGTGTTCGGCAGCACCATCGCCCTGCCCGAAGCCAGCGCCGCGCTCACGCAGGAAGACGGCAGCGGCACAGGTTCCAACTGATGCGGAGCAACGCCATGATAGAGGAGAGCAGCGCGCCAGACAGGCTTGTCTCCCGGCCGCCCCTGTCCGGCGGCAGGCCGGTTGCGGTCGTGCTTTTGTCGGCGCACAGCCGGGCCGTCTCGCATGTGCCCGCCGGGCCGGTCGCGGGGTTCGAGGTCCGGTGCATCACGCCGGGATCGCCCGGCGCGCTTCCCGCCGGCAGCCTTGACGGCGCACGGGCCGTTGTCGTCGAGCTGGACCCCGAGAGCGACGCCAGCTGGCGGCGGCTGGAGAAGATCATAGGCCTCGGGCAGGGCATTCCGGTGGCCGCCGCCATTGCCAGCCCGAACCATGCGGACATGCGCCGCTGCGTGCGGCTTGGCACGTCGGACGTGCTGCCTCTGCCGCTGTCGGAGCGCGAGCTTGCCGGGGTGCTGGAGCACATGGGGCGCAGCCTCGGCGGGGCGATGCATGCCCCCTGCAAGACCGGCCGCGTCATCGGGTTTCTGAAAAGCGTCGGCGGCGTCGGCGCAACGGCGCTGCTCACGCAGGCGGCCTGTCTCCTCGCACAGCGGGAGCAGCCCCTCGGGCGGGAAGTCTGCCTCTTTGATCTCGACATCCAGTTCGGCAACGCCGCGCTCTATCTCGGCCTTGCGCCCAAGCTGTCGTTCGATGAACTCCGGGACGCAGGGAACCGGGCGGATGCCGCGCTGCTGCGAGACGTCGCCACCCGTCATTCCTCCGGCCTTCAGGTCATCGCCGCGCCGCCGGCCATTCTCGCGCCGGACGCGCTGACGGAGCCGCAGCTCCATGATCTGCTCGATCTCGTGGCGGGCGAATTTCCAACCGTGCTGCTTGATCTCCCGGCGGTGTGGACGGACTGGTCGCTCGCCGCCATTGCGCGCCTCGATGCCCTGTGTCTCGTCACCGAACTCAGCGTCCCCAGCCTGCGCCACGCCCGCCGCCAGATCGAGCATCTGCGGCTGTCCGGCATCGGCGGCGTGCCGCTGCATGTGATCGCCAACCGGGTGGAGCGCGGCTTCTGGAAGCCCATCGGCCTTGAGGACGCGGCGCAGTCCCTCGGCCACGGCATCTGCGCCGCCATCGGCAACGATTTTCGCACGCTGAGCGCCGCCATCAATCAGGGCGTGCCGCTGAGCAGCATCAAACGGAACAGCCGTATCGAACGGGATCTTGCAGCCCTGCTCACGCAGCTGCTGCCGCCCGAGGCATAGAAGGGGAGGGACATATCATGTGGCAGACCGCCAACAACCGCCCGCAGCAGAACCCGTTGCCGGACAAGGCGGCAGCGCCCGCGTCCATGCGGCGGGATACGCCCGTCGAGGCCGGCGCCGCGCGCCATACCGATCTGAAAGTGGACCTGCACCAGGCCCTGCTCGACCATCTCAATCTCGCCGCCCTTGAAACCATGGACCGCGACCGGCTGCATCGGGAGGTGGGCGATCTTGTCGCCACGCTGCTCTCCCAGCAGAAGCATGCGCTCAATGCCCAGGAGCGCAAGCAGCTGGTCAGCGACGTGCTCGACGAACTCCTCGGCCTCGGCCCGCTCGAGCCGCTGCTGAAGGACCCCACCGTCACGGACATTCTGGTCAACACCCACCGGCTGGTGTTCGTGGAGCGCAACGGCGTGCTGGAAGAAACGGCGGTGCGCTTCAAGGACGAACGTCATCTGGCCCGCATCATCACCCGCATCGTCTCCGCCGTCGGTCGGCGGGTGGATGAAAGCGCGCCCATGGTCGATGCACGTCTGGCGGACGGCAGCCGCATCAACGCGGTGGTGCCGCCGCTTGCGGTCGATGGCTCGCTGCTCTCCATCCGCAAGTTCGCGCAGACGCCCATTTCCATGGAGCAGCTGGTGCGCTCCGGCAGCATCGCTCCTGCGCTGGCGGAGGTGCTGCGCGCCATCGTGCGGGCGCGGCGGAACATTCTCATCTCCGGCGGCACCGGCTCGGGCAAGACCACGCTGCTGAATGCCCTGTCGGCGTTGATCTCCCCGCGCGAACGCATTGTGACGATTGAGGACTCCGCCGAGCTTCAGCTCCAGCAGGTGCATGTGGCTCGGCTGGAAACCCGGCCCGCCAATATCGAGGGCAGGGGCGAGATCACCCAGCGCGAGCTGGTGAAGAACGCCCTGCGCATGCGGCCGGACCGCATCATCGTCGGCGAGGTGCGCGCGGGCGAGGCGTTCGACATGCTGCAGGCCATGAACACCGGCCATGACGGCTCCATGACCACCATCCACGCCAACACGCCGCGCGATGCGCTGGCGCGGGTGGAGCAGATGGTCGGCATGTCCGGCATCGACATGCCCCTACGCTCGCTCAGGGCGCAGATCGCCTCCGCCCTGCACGTGGTGGTGCAGGTGGAGCGGCTGCCGGATGGCCGCCGCCGCGTCGTCAGCCTCAGCGAGATCGCCGGTATGGAAGGAGACGTCATCACCATGCAGGAGCTTTTCCGGTTCCGCCGCACCGGCGTTGATGCTGCCGGCGCGGTGCAGGGCCATTTCGAGGCCACCGGCATCCGCCCCCGATTTCTCGAACACCTCGCGGCCCACGGCGTCCCGCTGCCCGTTCACGTCTTCTCGCCCCGGCGGCAAGGAGGGCAGGCATGAACACGCTCACGCTCCTCCTGCTGTTTTATGGACTGGTGTTCGTCTCGACCGCTCTGCTCGTCGGCGGGGTTGCGGGCACCGTGCGCGCCGCGCGCCGTGAAAGGCACCGCCTCGGCCAGCGTCTGGGCCTCATACCAGCGCGGCCGACACAGCCGCCATCGGCCACGCTGCTGCGGCGGCTCCCCGAGGAGGCGGGGCTGGTCTGGCGCCCGCTCGGCCCGTGGCCGGGCAAGCTGGCGGAGCGCATCGCGCAGGCGGGCTTCACCCTGCCGGTCGGCCAGTTTGTCGCCGCCATGGGCGTGGCAAGCGCGGGGCTTCTGGTGCTGGGCCTGCTGCTCGCTCACAGCCTGACCGGCGCGGTCTCGCCCGGGGCCATTTTTATCTCCGCGCTGCTGGCCGCCGCCATTGGGCTGGGCCTGCCGCTTGCGGCGCTCGGGTGGCTGCGGGATCGGCGGGTGAAAAGGCTGGAGGCGCAACTCCCCCTCGCGCTCGATGTGTTCGTGCGCGGTCTGCGCGCGGGCCACCCCATTGCGGCGGCGCTCGCGCTGCTTGCCGAGGAACTGCCCGATCCCATCGGCAGCGAATTCCGTACCGCCCATGACGAGACCGCCTACGGGCTGGACTTGCGCGACGCCCTCCAGAACATGGCGCAGCGCTGCGGGGTTGCTGACATGCACATGTTCGCGGTGTGCATTGCGGTGCAGAACGAGACCGGCGGCAATCTGGCGGAAATTCTTGAAAACCTCGCCCGCGTCATCCGCGACCGCGCGGCCATGGTGCTGAAGGTGCGCGCCCTCTCCTCCGAGGGGCGCATGACCGCCACCATGCTCACCGCGCTTCCCGTGCTCGCCTTCACCGGGCTGTTCCTCGCCAACCCGGCTTTTTACCTCGATGTGGCGCACGATCCCGCCTTTCTCCCGGCCGTCGCCACGCTGCTCGGCCTTTATGGCGTCGGCGTCGTCACCATCCGCCGCCTGACCGATCTGAAGATATGAAAGGGAGACCATCCATGGGCGGCTCCGCGCAGTGGACGATAGCCTTGCCGGCAGTGCTGTTTCTGATTTTCCTCTCCGTCGTGCTGCTCGTCACCGGCTTGGGATCGGCCATTTCCAGCCGCGCCCGCATGCGCCAGCGCCTGGTGCTGCCACCAGCCCTCGCGCGGCCCGGCGGGAATTTCTGGGCCGGATTGGTCGCCGCGCTTCAGCGTCGGGGCATTCTTCTGGAAGACGAGCATGCGGCCAGCCTGCGCAGCCGCTTGTCTGCCGCCGGGTTTCACCGGCCCGAGGCCCCTGCGCTTTACACGCTCGTGCGCATCGTGCTGTCGCTTGGCCTGCCGGGCCTGTTTCTCAGCCTGAATGCCGCAGCACCCGGCGCCGCTGCCTCAAGGCTGTATCTGGTGGCCGCGGCGCTGGCGCTGGCGGGGCTGTACCTGCCCCGGCTCTGGGTCGATGTCCGTGCGGCGCGCAGGCGTCAGGCCATGCTGAGCGGCCTGCCTGATACGCTTGATCTCGTTCTGGTGTGCGTCGAGGCCGGGCTGGGGGTTGATGCCGCCTTCCAGCGGGTGGGGGCGGAAATCGTGCAGGCGCATCCGCTGCTCGCCCGCCATCTGGCCGCCGTCACGCTGGAAATGCGGGCCGGCCGCAGCCGGGCGGAGGCGCTGCGCCGCATGGGAGAGCGCAGCGGCGTGCCGGAAATCCGCGCGTTTGCCACGCTCGTCGTGCAGTCCGAAAAGCTGGGCTCCAGCATGGCGCAGGCCCTGCGCACCTATGCGGCGGAAATGCGCGAGCATCGCCGCCTGCGGGCGGAGGAGAAGGCGCATCGCCTGCCGGTACTGCTGTCCGTCCCGCTGGTGGCGTGCATGCTGCCCACCATGGTCGGTATTCTCATGCTGCCCGCCGCCATCCGCGTCATGCGCGATCTTATGCCCGCCCTTGGCCAGTAGCGAGGTGTGCCCATGACCGTTGCCCTTTTCCATGCGGCCTTCGCCGCCGTGCTGCTGGCCGCCGCCGCTGAGGACGTGCGCTGCCGCCGCATCAGCAACCTGTTTCCCATCATGCTGGTCGTCCTGTTCGCCGGCGTTGCTCTCTGGCGCGGGGAGACGGGGACCCTGTTCCTGCATTTCCTCAGTTTCATCAGCCTGTTCGTGCTCGGCGCGGCGCTCTTCACCCGGGGCATCATCGGCGGGGGAGACGTCAAGCTGATGGCCGCCGCCGCCCTGTGGTTCGAGGTGCAGCAGCTTCCCGCGCTGCTTCTGGCAATTGCCCTGTGCGGCGGTGTCCTGGCTCTTGTACTGGTTGCCCATGGGCTTTTTCTGTCGGAAAAGGGCGCACATACCAGGCGCGCTGACCGCCGCCGCAGAAATTCAGTGCCCTACGGGCTGGCCATTGCCGCGGGCGCCATCATTGTCATGGGGCCTGATCTTCTGCGCCTGTAAACTCAGAGCCGCATCTTCTCCGTCACCTCGATCTGCACCACCCGGCCTTCGTGAAGGGTTAGGGCGATGGTGCCGAAGCGCAAACGGTCCAGCGCGGCGCGAATGGCCTCGATCGCCTGATCGCTGTTCTGCGTCTCCCGGGTATTTTCCGGCCGGATATTCTCTGGCCGGATATCTTCCGGCCGGTTGTTTTCCAGCTTGATATTTCCAGCCTGAACCTGCGGTTGGGTCATGGTCCGTCCTTCCGGGCGCGTCGGGGAAAAAAGGGCCGTGTCCCCCTGGCGGGGAACACGGCAAGTTTGCGGGGGAATTGCCTGATCGGAAGTGCCGTCCCGGGAGCTGACGAGACAGGCGCTTCCGCTGACAGGTCAGGCGGCCTGTTCGGCGAAGGCGGGGCGCTCCTTCTTGATGATGCGGCTGCGGCGGCCGTCAATGCCCACCGGCACGTCGCCCTCGATGGTGGCGCGGCGCAGCGTGCGGCGCTGGTCACCGAAGTCGGCGATGGCGCGGTGCTGGGTGGCGCGGTTGTCCCAGATGGCAACGTCGCCCACCTGCCAGCGCCAGCGCACGGTGTTCTCCGGCCGGGTCACGTGGTCCTGCAGAATGTTCAGGAGGCGGGCGGAGTCCGTCTGGTTGAAGCCGACGAAATTCTTGATGAAGTGGCCGAGCAACAGCACCCGCTCGCCGGATTCCGGGTGCACGCGCACCACCGGGTGCTCGGTCTCGTAGATGGTCGAGGCAAAGACGTTCTTATACTGGCTGAGGCGCTCGTTGCCGGTGCCCACCACCGTGGCATAATCATAAAGGTTGGTGTGCACGGCCCACAGTTCGTCCACCAGCGCCCGCAGCGGGTCGGGCAGTTCCTGATAGGCGGTGGCGCAGTTGGCCCACAGGGTGTCGCCGCCCGCTTCGGGAACGTTGATGGCGCGCAGGATGGACGCTTCCGGATAGGCGTCCACGAACGTCACGTCCGTGTGCCAGCTGGAGGCGGCATAGCCCTCCGTCGAGTCCAGCTCCAGCAGCGCGGTCGAGCCGGTGGCCACCGGCACGGTCGGGTGGGCGATGATTTTTCCAAGCCGGCCCGCGAAGGCTTCCTGGCTGGCGTTGTCCAGCGCGTGCTGCTCGCGGAAGAAAATCACCTTGTGGCGCACCAGCGCGGCGCGAATGGCCTTGATGGTGTCGTCGCCCAGTTCCTCGCCGAGGTTCACGCCGCGAATTTCAGCGCCGATGCGCCCGCCCACCGGGGCGATGTCGAGGGGAATATTGGCGTCGGTCTTGTTCACGAAAGTCTTGGTCAGGTTACCCATGGTGTGTCTCCTCTTGGGTGAAAGCTGAAATCTGGAAGTCTGTTGTTCGGGGTTTGGGGAACGCGGTACGAAAAGCGGGAAACCGGAATTTCACTGTGCGGCCACGGCCACGGCGTCCCGCTCCGCCAGCTGGCGGCGGATCTCGCCGTGCCGTGTCTCGTCGAGCGGAAAGCCATGGATCAGCGCGGCGGAGAGCGCGTGGGCCAGCGCCGGCCCCAGCGCGAACACCAGCAGCAGGCCCTCCAGCGCATCGGGGCTGTTGACGCCGCGCGGATCAAACCCGAGCCAGGAGACGAGCGGCAGCGCGATGCCGATGGCGGCGGCGGTTGCCGCCTTGCCCGCAAGGCTGAACACGGAGAAGAACAGGCCGGTGCGGTCAACGCCGGTGTCGAGCCGGTTCTTGTCGGCCACGTCCGCCACGATGGAGCGCAGCATCAGGTTGGCAGAGCCTTGCGCCAGGCCCTGGGCAATGCTGAGGCCGATCAGCAGCGCCAGCGCATCGGGCGTCACCAGCAGCAGGGCAAGGTTGATCGCCACCTGCACCAGTTCTCCGGCAACGGCGGTCTGGTGCTTGCCGAAGCGCTGGCCGATCTTCATCCAGAGCGGCCCGGCGAACACGCCGAACACGAACTGGACAAGGAACAGGCCGCTCGCCCACTGGGGCAGGCCCATGTAGTGGCTGACGAAGAACACGAACAGCGCGCCGCGAATGCTCTGGGCCAGCGTCACCGCGAAGTCCGAGCCCAGCACTCGTAGCAGCAGCGGCTCTCGCGCCACCGCGCTCAGAGTCTCGCCAAGGCCCGGCGTGCGGTGGGCACGGCGCACGGGCAGGTTGTCCGGGAAGGATTTCAGGCACAGCAGCAGGGCCGGCAGCAGGCTGGCGATCACCAGCGCGCCCATGCCAGCCAGCTTCAGCGCGGCGTCATTGGGGCGCACCTGATCGAGGATGGTCGGCAGCACCAGCGCGATCACCAGCGCCGTCGAGCCCGCCACCTGCGTATAGGTCGCCACCCGCGTGCGCTCATGGTACTGGCCGGAAATCTCGCCGGACCACGCCATGAAGGGGATCTGGATCATGGTCCACCCCAGGTAGAACACGAACAATACGGCCCCCAGGTACAGCGGCGTCACCGCCATCGGCGGGAAGAACAGCAGGCCGGCGGCCAGCGCGAAGATCGGCCCGCCCGCGGCGATCCACGGCTTGCGGCGGCCGAACGGGCTGCGGGTGCGGTCGCTCAGCGCGCCGATCAGAGGGTCCGACACCGCATCCCACAGCCGCCCGAACAGGAAAATGAGGCCGATGGCGGTCAGCGAGAGGCCGTAGTGCTCGGCGTAGATCGGCGGCAGATAGACCGCCAGCGGCAGGCCCGCCGTTGCCAGCGGAAACCCGATGGAGGCAAAGGACGCCAGCTTGAGCGCGGGCAGGCGAGAGGCGGTATGGTGGCCAAGGGTCTGGTCAGTCATGTCGAACCTCACAGTTTGGTGCGCAGCGTGACGCCGTAGGTGCGCGGGTCACCCAGCAGGCCGCTGGCAAGGCCGGTGTTGGCAAGGCCGGTGGTCACGAAGTATTTTTCGTCGGTCAGGTTGCGGGCCCACACGGAGAGGTCCCAGCGGCCATCCTCGCCCGCCCTGAGGCCAAGGCGCGCGTTCAGCAGCCCGAAATCGCCCGCCTTCGAGCTGGGCGAATTGGTGATGGAGGAGAAGTAGCTGGAGCGGTGCGCGTAGTCGGCGTGCGCGTAAAGCTCCAGCGCCTGTCCGCGCCAGGTGCCCAGCGGCTGCGTGTAATCCGCGGTCACGGACCAGGTGAATTTCGGCACGCCCGCCAGCCGCTCGCCGGAGAGATCCTGCGTCGGGGAGACGTTCAGGAATTCCGGGGCCTGCTGGGCGTTGGCGTATTCCTTGTAGATCGCATCCACATAGGCGGCCGAGGCGCTGAGGCTGAGACGCTCGCTCACCGCCCAGCCGATGTCCGCCTCGATGCCGCGTGAGCGCACGCTTGGAATATTGTCCACGTAGGTGCGGAACACCGAGGTGCCCTCGACGAACGAGACGACGACCGTCTGATAGTCGCTCACCTTGGTGTGGAAGGCGGCAAGGTTCAGCGTCACCGCCTCATCGAACCACTGGGATTTGAGGCCCACCTCGAAGGCGTCCACCGTCTCCGGGTCCACCTTCGGGTCCACGTCTGCGGGCAGCAGGGTCAGGTTGAGCCCGCCCGACTTGTTGCCGCGCGAATAGCTGGCGTACACCAGCGCGCCCTCGCGCACCTTGTAGCTGAGCGTGAGGAGCCCCGAGACGCTGTCGTCGGAGAGTTCTGCGGTGTAGCTGCCGCGCGGGGCGAACAGCTCGCGAATGCCCTGCGCCGCCCCGGCCGCCGCCGCAGGCAGCAGGCTCAGGTCCTGCCCGCCTTGGTGCCAGCTGCTGAACGCGCCCTTCTTCGTCTCGTGCGTGTAGCGCAGGCCGCCGGTCAGGCTGAGGCTGTCATTGATGTTCCATGTCGCCTGACCGAACAGGGCATAGCTGTTGGTCGTCGGCTCGGAATAGGTGCGGCTTTCAAAGCCGCTGAGCGCCGCGTTGCCGATGAACGCGGGCACGGTCGGCAAATTCCAGTCCGCCGCGGCCGGGCCGTAGCCGGTCAGGCCGTAGCCGCGAATGGTCTGCCAGAAATAATAGGCCCCGACCACATAGTCGACGGCGCGCCCGCCCGCGGAGGCGAGGCGGATCTCCTGGCTGAACTGGCGCTGGCGGTTGGCCTGGTTGGCCGCCGTCAGCACCGGCAGGCTGACCATGTCGAGGTCGTTGCCCGGGTTCCAGTCCCACGCCCGCCAGGCGGTGATGGAAGTGAGCACATGGTTGCCCGTCTCCCAGTCGATCTGGCCGGAGGCGCCATAGCTCTCCATGTTCGCCTGATAAGGGGAGTCCGCCGAGACCTTCCGGTCGAACGGGTCAAAAGAGGGCACCGTGTATCCGGCGCGGGTGATGCGGTCGATGAAGCTGTTGGGAATGGGCGTGCCGTCCGCATAGGTCGTCGTCACGCCGGTGATGAATTGCAGCACGCCGTGCGCCGTCTGCTTGGCATAGTCGCCGATGAGGCGGATCTTCAGCGCGTCGGCGGGCTGGGCCAGCAGTTGCAGGCGGGTCGAGAAGTTGTCGTTGTCGTTGGCGCGCCTGCCGTTGAACATGTTGCGCACGAAGCCGTCCCGGTGCGTGTCGGCAACGCTCAGGCGCACCGCCAGCCTGTCCTCGACCAGCGGGCCGGAGGCGGAGAACCTCGCCTGGTGCGCGCCGTAGTTGCCCGCCGTCAGCTCGCCGGAGAACTCCGGCTCGAACGAGGGGGCGCGGGTGCTGATGTTGATCGCGCCCGCCGTCGTGTTCTTGCCGAACAGCGTGCCCTGCGGGCCGCGCAGCACCTCGATCTGCTGCAGGTCCACCAGATCGAACTGGCTCTGGCCGACCCGCCCGTAGAAGACGTTGTCGATGTAGATGCCAACGCCGTTGTCCAGCCCGTCGTTGGTGGTGGAGATGTTGGAGCCCAGCCCGCGAATGTTCACGTTGGTGTTGCGCGGGTTGAAGCTGAACACCTGCAGCGTCGGCACCACCTGCTGCACCTGCGCGACACTGAAGTTGCCGATGTTGGCGAGCGTCTCGTTGCTGACGACGCTCAACGCGATGGGCACGTCCTGCGCGCTCTCGTCACGGCGGCGGGCGGTGACGACCACCTCCGCCGCATCGGCGGCGTCAAGGGTGAGGGCGGCCAGCGCCGCCGTTTCGGTGGCTTCAGCGCCCGTGGCTTCAGCATCCGTATCCGCCGCCATGGCCGGGAAAGGGAGGCTGGCGGCAAGCGCAAGGCTGCTGGCCGCCAGCCACAAGGCAGGGGGAGGAACGCGGGTACGCTGGGGGGAAGAGGCATGCTCAGTCATGAACCGTATCACTCTGTCGGGTGCCGGTTGCGCGCATCCCGGAATTCAGGGCGCAGGTTCCCGGCTCCGCGGGCCGCACGGGCACGCAGAAAATCTGTCGAGAAGAAGCGGGGCAGGCGGGTCCGGCCCGGGCACACGCCCGGTTCAGCGCAGGTCAGGAAGCAGCGCGCCGGCCTTTGGCCGTATTAAATCCTGGAACACATTCGCATCGGTCTCTCTCCTGTCAGGTCGGGAGGAACACGAAGCCTGGCATGGTTTGCCTCAGCGTCGCGCGCTTTAGCCGTTGGTCACGCGGAGCAAGCTGCATCCTGTCAAAAGCCGCGGGCCGATCGGGGGTCGCGGGAGGGATCGCGTCGGCCGTTTCGATCTCTCCATAATCTCGATCATGATAGTAGAGATTATGGCCGTCAATTAAAATTTGCTTGGGCTGTTGAAAGCCGGAATTGGGTTGGAAGGGAAAAGCCGAGGTGCGACTTGGTTCCCTGCCCAGGGCAAAATCACGCGCTTTTCGGCCGATCCTGAAAAACCTGACAAAAAGCGGTGACTCGGCGGTTGCCCGACCGGAAAATGCCGTTAGTAAAGATAAGGAGCGTCCGAGGGCTCAAATCTGGCGGTTTTGCCCTCGATCCCGCACAATGTTAGAACAATAGTTGAGGTTTGATGCTGATCTGGCTGATCCTGATCGCGTTTCTGGGAAGTTGCCTTGCCGGACCCGTCTCTCGTGCTGCGGACCGGTGGGCCGGATGGTTGCTCGCACTGCTGCCCGCCGGACTTTTCGTCACACTGATCAAGATCTCGCCCGTCATGGAGCGCGGCTGGGTGCTGGGAGACGGCCTCAACTGGGCTCCCTACCTCGACCTTTACCTCACCTTCCGTCTCGACGGCTTCTCCTTCCTCATGACCCTGCTCATCACCGGCGTCGGCACGCTGGTGGTCATCTACTCCGGGGCCTACCTGTCGGAGAAGTCGCTGAAGGACCGGGGCCGGTTCTTCACCCTCATCCTGCTGTTCATGACCGCCATGCTGGGCGCGGTGCTGGCGGACAATCTCATCGTCATGCTGGTGTTCTGGGAAGCGACCAGCATCCTCTCGTTCCTGCTCATCGGGTTCGACGGCCGCAGCGCCCGCGCCCGCCGCTCGGCCCTGATGTCGCTCTACACCACCGCCGCGGGCGGTCTGGCGCTGCTGGCGGCCATTCTCCTCATCGGTCAGGCGCTGGGCACATACTCGCTGGGCGAGGTCCGCGCCCGGGCGGACGAACTGGCGGCCAGCCCGCTCATCGTCCCCATTCTGGCGGGCCTGATGATCGGCGCGTTCACCAAATCGGCCCAGTTCCCGTTCCACTTCTGGCTGCCCAACGCCATGCAGGCGCCAACGCCCGCCTCCGCGTTCCTGCACTCGGCCACCATGGTGAAGCTGGGCATCTACCTCCTGGCCCGGTTCGAGCCGGTCATCGCCGCCGTGCCTTATGGCCGCTGGGTGCTGGTCACGGTGGGCGGCGCCACCATGCTCATCGCGGCGTTCCAGGCGCTGCGGGCCGAAGGCTTCAAGACGGCGCTGGCCTATTCCACCATCGCGTCGCTGGGCATTCTGGTCACCCTCATCGGGCTGACCGGCCCGGCCGCCTCCGTTGCGATGGTCGGGTTCCTCTTTGCCCACGCGCTCTACAAGGCGGCGCTGTTCTTCTGTGCCGGCTCGGTGCTGCACGCCACGGGGCTCCAGAACCTGCGCGCGCTGGGCGGCCTCATCCGCCTGCTGCCGCTCACGGGCGTTGCCACCGTGCTGGCCAGCCTCTCCATGGCGGGCCTGCCGCCGTTCTTCGGGTTCATCTCCAAGGAATTCCTGTTCCAGGCCCAGCTCGAGAGCACCTCGGCGCTGGTGTCGCTGGCCGTCATCGTGCTCGTCAACGCCGCCATGGTGGGCGTTGCCGCCGTCATCACCCTGCGTCCGTTCTTCATGGGCCGGGGCAAGATCTCCGAGGTGAAGCACGGCGAGACGCCGGGCCTCGTCATGCCGCCGCTGGTGCTGGCGCTGGCCGGTCTGTTCCTCAGCCTTGATCCCGCGTGGGTGTCCAGCAACGTGCTGCGCCCGGCCGCCGTTGCCGTCTACGGCGAGGCGATCGAGGTGAAGGTGCATCTGTGGCACGGCATCACGCCCATGCTGATGCTCAGCTTCGTCGTCGTCATCATCGGCGCGCTCATCGCGTGGTACTGGAAGTCCATCCACCTGCGGCTGCGCAAGAGCCGGGTGTTCGAGGTCGTCGATTTCGATCGCTACTTCGAGACCACGCTGGAGACGCTCCACCTCCTGTCCGCCCGCCTCACTGGTCTGGTGCAGCACGGGGACCTGCGGACATACCTCTGGGTGGTGTTCGCCGCGGTCACGGCGCTGCTGCTGTTCGCGTGGAACGCTGCCGGACTGATGCCGCGCCTGCCACAGGTGGACGCGCTGCGCCCCGCCCCGGCGGTCGTGGCGCTGGTCGGCATGGCCGGAGCCCTGGCTGCGGCTCGGGCGCGGGGCCTGCTCACCGCCATGATCGCGACCGGCCTCGTCGGCTTTGCCGTGGCCGTCGGCTTCATGTTCAACGGCGCGCCGGATCTGGCGCTGACCCAGTTCACGGTGGAGGCACTCATCGTCGTCCTGCTGACGGCGCTGCTGCTGGCGGTGCCGTTGGCCGCGCCGCCCACCCGCACGAATACCGAGCGCCGGTTTGACGCGCTCATTGCCACCGTCATCGGCGTCGTGCTGTTTGTCGCGCTCGTGGACATGACCTCGGCCAGCCACGGCGGGGCCATCAGCACCTTCATGGGCAACCAGAGCTATCTGGCGGCCAAGGGCCACAACGTCGTCAACGTCATTCTCGTCGACTTCCGCGGCTTCGACACGCTGGGCGAGACGGTGGTGATCGCCATGTCGGCGGTGCTGGCGTGGTCGCTGCTCGGCCCGCGCCTGCGCGAGCAGGTGTGGAGCCATGAGCGCCGCTCGCCCTTCATCCTCCAGCTCACCGCGCCGGTCTTTTTCTGGCTGCTGCTCATCACCTCGCTGTGGATCCTGCTGCGCGGTCACGATCAGCCCGGCGGCGGCTTCATCGGCGGTCTGGTCGCGGCCCTTGCCTTTGCCATGATCGCGCTGGCCCATGGGCTGGAGCGGGCACGCCGGACCCTGCGCATCCATCCGGTCGTGGTCGTCGGCATCGGCATGTTCCTGGCGCTGCTCAGCGGCTTCCCCGGCATGCAGGACGGCTCGGCCTATCTCACCCATCTCTGGTACGAGGGCGATGCCCTCAAGCTCAGCACCACCATGGTCTTTGATCTGGGAGTTTATATCGTCGTGCTTGGTGGCGTTCTTGCCTTCCTGTTCGGCCTGCAACGGGGGGCGGAGAAATGAACCTGGTGTACGCGCTCATGGCCTCCGTCATCGTGGCCTGTTCCATCTACATGATCCTGTCGCGCAATCTGGTGCGGCTCCTGCTCGGCATGTCCATGCTGGCCACCGGCGTCAACATCGTCATCTTCATGTCCGGCAACACGCAGAGCCCGCGGCCGCCTCTCATCGAGGAAGGCGCGATCGTGCTGACCGATGCGGCCGATCCGCTGCCCCAGGCGCTCATCCTCACCGCCATCGTCATCGGCTTTGCCCTGACGCTGGTACTGGCCACGCTCACGCTGCGCGCGTGGCGGGCGGAGCGCACGCTCAACACCGGGCAGATGCGCGGCGCGGAAGATCTGGGCGATCCCACCCGCCCCGGCAAGCGGGAGGGTTGAGGCATGGACGGTCTGGCCCTTATCGCACCTGTCATCGTCCCGCTGCTTGGAGCGGCCATCGCCGCCATGCTGCGGGAGCGCCCCATCGCCCAGCGCACGGTCATGGAGATCAGCGTCGTTACCATGGCGCTGGCGTCCCTGCTGCTCTTCCTCAAGGTGAAGGACGGCTACGAGCTCATCATGGCCTTCGGCAGCTGGATACGTCCGGTGGCCATCAGCTTCAGGGCAGACGCGCTGGGAGCCACCCTGTCGCTGGTCACCGGCCTCATCGGCGCTGCGGGCATGATCTACGCCCGGGCGGACGTTGCCGCCCGCCGCCGCCGCTCCGGGTTCGATCCCCTGTTCCTGTCGCTGCTGGCTGCCGTCAACGGCGCGTTTCTGACGGGCGATCTCTTCAACATGTACGTGTGGTTCGAGCTGATGCTGGTGTGCGCGCTCGGCCTCATCACCCTTGACCGCCGCAAGGCGCAGATCGACGGCGCGGTGCGGTACGCGGCGCTCAGCATGATGGGCGCGACCTTCATCCTGGTGGGCATCGCCTTCATCGTGGCTGAAGTTGGCACGCTGGAGTTTCGCGACCTGCGCCTGACGCTCGCCGCGCGAGATCTCTCGCTGTCCATCGTTACCGGCGGCGCGCTCATGCTGGCCGGGTTCGCCCTGAAGGCAGGTCTGTTCCCGCTGTTCTTCTGGCTGCCCGCCTCCTACCACACCGCGCCCATCGTCGCCTCGGCGGTGTTCGCAGGGCTGCTCACCAAGGCCGGGTTCTATGCCTGCCTGCGGGTGCTGGTCACGCTGTTCGGGATGGACATGCTGCCGGGCTTTCCGGTCGCCATCGGCGTCATCGCCGGGCTCACCATGGTCGTCTGCGCGGGCTGCGCGCTGGCGCAGACGGACCTGCGACGCCTGTTCTCGTTCCACATCATCGCGCAGGTCGGCTACATGGCCATGGGCCTGTCGCTGGCCTCGCTGATCGGGCTTCAGGCGGCCATCTTCTACATCGTCCACTCCATCATCGTGCAGACCAACCTGTTCTTCGCCGCCGGGGCCATCTACCGGGCGGACGGCAGCTTCGACCTGCGCACGGCGGGCGGCATCTCCCGCTCCCAGCCGCTGCTGGCGGGCATGGTGGCCGTGCCCATCCTCTCGCTGTCGGGCATTCCGCCGTTCTCCGGCTTCTGGGCCAAGCTTACCGTCCTTCGCGCCGGGTTCGAGCAGGGCATGATGTGGTTGCCCGCCGCGGCGCTGTTCGCGGGTCTTCTGACCATCATCTCCATGGGCAGCGTCTGGGCAAACGGCTTCTGGAAGTCCCGCGCGGGCGGGCGCATCGCCCGGCCGGTGCCCACGTCCATGTTCTGGGCCATCGCCACCCTGTCGGCGGCAACGCTGGCCATCGGCCTGTTCCCCGGCTTCCTCTGGGAGGTGGCGGGCATCGCCGCCCACGCCCTTGAGCTCGGAGGGACGCGCTGATGCTGCTGCGCCGTATTCCCACCATCCTGTCGCTGGTCGGCACCTTCTTCTATGACCTGCTGGCCTCGTCCATTGCCGTGGCGAAGATCGTGCTGTCACCGTCCTCGCCCCAGAGCCCGGCCATCGTCGTCTATCCGCTCGATGTCCGCACGGATTGGGGCGCGGCGCTGATGGCCTATTTCATCTCGCTGACGCCCGGGTCCACCTGCATTTACGTGTCCGAGGACCGTCGCCGCCTTTACATTCACCTGCTGAATGCCCCGTCCGAGGAGGTGGCCGTCGCGCGGTTCAAGCGGCTCTATGAACGCCGGGTGCTGGAGCTGGAGCAATGAGCAGTCTGAATCTTCCCCTCATCGGCACGATCTACGCCATCCTGCTCGCCATCCCACTGGTGCTGGCCGCCTGGCGCATGATCAAGGGCCCGGGCGTGGCTGACCGGTTCGTCGCGCTCGACATGCTGACCGGCGTCGTCGTCGCCCTGTCCGCCGTCACGTCGCTGGCCACCGGCAGCGGGGCCTTTCTCGACATCGGCCTCGGCGTTGCGATCATCAATTTCGTCGCCACCGTGGCGCTGTCCGCATTCCTTGAACGCAAGGGGAGGGGCTGATGGACCTTGCTCTCTCGATCCTCGGCCTTGTCTTCCTGACGGTCGGCGTCGTCTTCCTCATTCTGGCCGGCATTGGCGTTGCGCGCCTGCCGGATGCCTTCCAGCGCATGCACGCCTCCACCAAGGCCGGAACGCTGGGCGCGTCCTTCTCCGTCGTCGGCGCGGCGCTCATGCTGCCGGACATCCGCCTGACCAGCGTCGGCTTCACCATCCTGTTCCTGCTGCTCACCCTGCCGGTGGCGGCCCAGTTGCTTGCCCGCGCCGCCTACAAGTCCGGCGCGCACCTGCGCGTCACCCGCGGCGACCCGCTGGCGGACGTCCTGAAACGCGAGCATTCCCCGCTCGAGGAACGCGCCTTCGCGCAAGGCGAGGACAAGTAATCCCCACGCCTTCGCCACGCGGCCGCACAGGCTGGAAAACAGGGCAGCGCCGGCAAAGCGCTGCCCTTCGTGCATCCGGCGGGCGTACACGTCTCCCATCACCACGGCCATCAGCCCGATCAGCAGCAGAACCAGCACCCCCATCACACCGTCTCCCCATCCCCGTCGCCAACTCAATCGTCAAAACCCTGCGATCATAGGTAATGCATTGCCTCCCTGCCGTCAATAGGGAAAAAACAATTCAAGCGGGTTAATGGCTTCAGCGGCGGGTATCAGGCATGAGAAAGCCCGCTGTTTCGCAGCGGAAACAGCGGGCCCGGCCTGTTTGGGGACATGGCCGTAACTTGCGGGGCTTACTTACCCTTCTTCGGCAGGATCGGGTAGTAGACGCCCGGACGCTCCGCGGTGATGTCCACTTCCATCAGGCTCTGGTCCCAGTGCGCCTCGGTCAGCTCCCAGCGGCGCTTCTCGCCCTGGTAGTAGGCTTCCAGATCCGGATAGAGCTTGGCGATCACCTCGCCGCGGGTCAGCGGCGACTTCTTGGCGTCCTTCGGAGCCGGGGAGACGTTGATGATCATGAAGTCCCACTGCGGCGCCAGCGCGTGGCCCGAGTTGGCGTAGATGTTGGAAGACAGGGTCAGGCCTTCCTTCATCTGCCAGTCCATGATCGGGCGGTGCCACTTGATGTAGGCTTCCAGCCACTCGTCCTGCTTGCCCGGCGCGGTCTTGTAGTAGCTGACCGAAACCTTCGGGCGGTCCTGCAGTTCGCGGCCTGCCATGGCCTGCGCGTTGGCGGTGGTGACCATCGCCGGGGCGGCGGCGGCAGCCAGAGCGGCTGCCATCAGGGTGCGAGAGAAGAAGTTCATGCAACTATCCTTTGGTTACAGAAGGTTGGCACTTTAAGACTTAGAAGCGGACGCTGACGCCGGCGTAGAAGCTGCGGCCGATCACGTCGTAGGTGCTGGCCTCGGTGGTGCCCGGCACGCCGTTGACGATCAGCGGGTCCTTGTCGAACAGGTTGTTGATGCCGAAGCGCAGCTTGTACTGCTCGCCCAGGTCAAGCGTCGAGTAGAGGTCGAACAGGCTGTAGGAGCCAACGCCCGGGGTGGTGGCGTTCGGGTTGGTGACCGTGGCCACCGCCTTCATGCCGTCCAAGTACCGCCAGCGCAGGCCAAGGGTGAACTGCTCGTCCGCGTAGGCGAGGCTGGTCACGGCCTTCCACTTGGGCAGCGAGCCCGGGTTGCTGGTGGAGACGCTGCCGACGGTTCCGGCATAGTCGTACCACTTGGCTCCCGGCACGGTCTGGATCTTGAAGCTGTCCAGATAAGTGATGACCGTGTTCAGGCTCAGCGTCTTGCTGGACGAGAAGCCCACCGCATCAAGGCCGATGCGCCAGTCGAACTGGAAGTCGACGCCGCGCGTCTTGTAGCCGCCCAGGTTCAGCGTCGGCTGCTGCACGTTGCTGATGCGGCCGGTGTTCGCATCGCGGCTGATGTTCTGGCAGAAGAAGTTGTCCGGATCGAAGCCCGGGTTGGAGCCATCGACGTTGAAGCACTTCTGCACGCTGTTCTGCGAGGAGACGACGCCGATCGCGTCCTTCACCCGGATGTCGTAGAAATCAACCGACAGCGCCACGTTGGAGAGCCATGCGCTCTCGAACCGCGGGTTGAAGGTGAAGCCCACGGTCACCGTGTCGGCCTTCTCCGGCTTCAGGTCGGTGTTGCCGACGCTGGTCGCGTCCGCATCGTCCTGCAGGTTGACGAAGTTGTCGATCACCGCAGTCGGCACGCCCTGCGACAGGCACAGCGCCCGCACCGCATCGGCGTTGGCGCCGGTGCGCACCGGGTTGGCGGTGGAGCAGTAGTCGCCCATGCCCTGATCCGGACGGCCCAGCGTCGGGGTCGAGCCCGAGGGCGCCACGAACAGCTCGCCCACCGACGGCGCACGCACCGCGCGGGCATAACCGCCGCGAATGCGCAAGGCGTCGGTCACGGCCCAGTTGCCGTCCGCCTTGTAGGTGTGAACGCTGCCCGCCAGATTGTAGTCGGAGAAGCGGTAGCCCAGGCTCACGTCGAACTGCTGGATGAGCGGCAGGTCCGCCAGCACCGGCAGCAGCGCCTCGGCGTACAGCTCTTTCACGTTGCTCGAACCCCGGCTCGGGCCGGTGTAGGGCACGCCCACCACGTCACCGGCCTGCAAAATGGCGTCCGGCGTCGTTGAATAGCTGTTGCGCCGCCAGCCCGCGCCGGCCGCGAAGCGGGCCTCGCCTGCGGGCAGGTTGAACAGGTGGCCCTGCACGTTGGCTTCCACCACGTCCTGCTTGAGGATGGTCTCCTTGGTCGGCGCGGCAACGAGGAAATTGTAGCAGTCGTCGGAAAGCGTGGTCACGCCGAACGGATTGTAGCCGCCCTCGCAAATGCTCTGGCCGCCGTCCGCCGCGCTGGTGAGCGCGGAGAGCGAAGACTTCAGCACCGAGCCCGGAGAGGTCTCGCTGATCTTGGTGCGGCCGTGGGAGGCATAGACTTCCCAGGTGCCGTCAATCGCTGCCAGCGCGCCGCGTGCGCCGCCCAGCACCTGATAGACGTCGAACTCGCGCAGGGTCGCGCGCGGCCCGGCCTCGTAGAAGCGCTTCTCCAGCGTCAGGTTGGCGTTCGGGTTGTTGCGGGAGGCGAGCAAGGTGCGCAGGTCGTCCGGAATGAACGGGTTGCTGACCGGAATGCTGAGCGAGGTGTTGCCGGACTCCACCAGAATGGTGGTGTCGTAATTGGCGTAGTTGAACTGGGTGAACACCGTCACGTCGTCGGTCACGTCGTATTCGGCGCGGCCGTAGGCGGTGTAGCGCTCCATCGGCGCTTGCAGCGTCAGGAACACGTTGGGGTTATTCACCTGGCTGCCCGTGTTGTAGAGCAGGCCGTTCTGCGAGCCGCCGTAGTTGTAAACGCCGTTGCTGGCGCTGAACAGCGAACCGTCCGCATTGAAGCTGAGGCCCGAGTTGCCGGTCACGCTGCCCGGGGCAACGCCGTAGCCGCCGAACACCGCATCCAGCGCCGCCTGGCTGGCCGGGTTGCCGTTGGAGACGAACACGCCGGTCGGCAGGCGCAGGTCGGTGCCGCCTTGATGCTTGCGGAAGAAGGCGCGGGAATTGAAGTCGATGGTGTGGCGCTTCGACCAAGAGCCCGAGACCACCACGCGGCCCCGGTCGTCGGCGAATTTGGTGCCCAGCGTCGCGCTCAGCTCGGTGCTGCCGCCGTCGCCTTCACCCGCAAGGTTCTGGTAGGCATCCAGCTGAATGCCTTCAAAATCGCGCTTGGTCTTGATGTTGACCACGCCCGCCACGGCGTCCGAGCCGTAAACCGCAGACGCACCGCCCGTGATCACTTCCACGCTCTCGATCAGCGCCGAGGGGATGGTGTTCAGATCCACCACCTGCTGGGTGTCTGACGGCTGGAGGCGGCGGCCGTCCAGCAGCACCAGGTTGCGGAAGCTGCCCAGGCTGCGCATGTTCAGGGTCGCCTGACCCGTCGAGCCGTAGCCGGTCTTGGTGGCGTTGTCGCCAAGGCCGAACTGCGGCAGCTGGCCGAGGGACTTCTCCAGCGTCAGCTCGCCGGTATTGGCCACCACGTCAGCGCTGACGGTGGTGATGGGGGATTCCGAGACGAAGTCGCGCCGGGAAATGCGCGAGCCCGTCACGACGATCATGTCCTGATTGTCCTGCGCGCTCTGCTCGGCGGCCGTCTCGGCAAAGGCCGGGGCCGTCAGCGGCAGCAGGGACGCGCTCAGCGCCAAGGCTGCAATGCGCTTTGCGGTGACCGAACGCGGCGAACGCGAAGGCTGAAAATCAACACTCTCACTCATGAGACTCAACTACCCACCTGTTGTCTTACACGACTCAATTTGTAGAGATTTAATAGGGGTAGGGCCGTAACGCGGCAATACGGAACGCTCCCCCGGTGGGCTAGAAGTTGTTGCAGGTCTGACAGATTTTCTTTTGCTGAGAGAAATCAGGGCGTTGTACGCAACATTGTTGCGCGCGCAGCGGTTTTCCCTAGTCTGCTGCCCCTAGTCCAGATCTCGGCCGGCCGTCTCCGGCATCCAGATCAAAGCCGCTACCAACGCCAGCGCCACCATGCCGACCGGGTACCACAGACCGGAGAACGGATTGCCCGTGCTCACGATGATCAGCTGGCTGATGAAGGGCAGGAAGCCGCCGAAGTAGCCGGTGCCGATGTTGTACGGGATGGACAGCGAGCTGTAGCGCACGCGGGAGGGGAACATCTCGGTCAGGAGCGCGGCCGAGCCGCCGAACGTCAGCGCCGCCAGCGAGCCGAGAATGAGAATGGCCGCCATGATGACCAGCGTGGCGCGCGGGGTCAGCTCCACCGTCTCGAAGGAGTAGCCCGCCGCCGTCAGCGCGGCCTTCAGCCCTTCGCCAGAGGTATCCGCCACCCGCTCGCCGCCCACGGTGACCAGCGCCTCAGGGCCTTGCATCTTGGTGTAGTGCACGTTCAGCTTGGCCACCCGGTCGAGCAGCGCCCCGCACGCGGTCTCCTGCGTGCTGGTGAACGGGTTGAAGCTGCAGTCCGGCCCTTCCACCACGATCGGCGCGCGGCGGCTGGCCTCGGCCAGCGCCGGGTTGGCCTCGTTGGAAACCCAGTGGAACAGCGGGAAGGTCAGCAGCAGCGCGCCGACGTAGCCCAGCAGGATCAGCGGCTTGCGGCCCACCTTGTCGCTCAGCCAGCCGCAGAAGATGAACATGCCGAGCCCGGCGAACGCGCCAAGGCCCACCATGGCCTGCGCCGTATTCTCATCCACCCTGAGGGCGTTCTGGAGGAAATACAGCATCTGGAACATGGAGGTGTACCAGATGACCGTGGTGCCGGCCATCAAGCCGAACAGGGCCACCATGATCATCTTGAAATTGCCCGGCGCGCGGAAGGCTTCCTTCAAGGGGTTCTGCACCACCTCGCCCTTGGCCTTCATCTTCTGGAAGACCGGGCTTTCGTGCAGCATCAGGCGGATCCAGATGGAAATGCCCAGCAGCACCAGTGAGAACAGGAACGGCACGCGCCAGCCCCAGTCGTTCCACGCCTCCTCGCCCACCGCATAGCGGGTGCCGATCACGGCGAGGATCGAGAGCACGAAGCCCGCGCCGACGCTGCCCTGAATGAAGCTGGTGTAGAAGCCGCGCTTCTTCGGCGGGGCGTGCTCGGCCACATACACGGCCGCGCCGCCGAACTCGCCGCCCAGCGCCAGCCCCTGCAAGATGCGCAGCGTCACGATGATGATGGGGGCGGCAACGCCGATAGTGGCAAAGCTCGGCACGAGGCCGACGCCCGCCGTTGCCACGCCCATGATCACGATGGTGGCAAGGAAGGTGTATTTGCGTCCGAACTTGTCGCCGAGGTAGCCGAACACCACCGCGCCCAGCGGCCGGAAGCCGAAGCCGATGGCGAACGAGGCCAGCGCCAGCAGGAACTGCAGGCTGGCGTTGTCGGTCGGGAAAAAGAGGCGGCCGATGATACCCGCAAGGGTGCCGTAGATGAAGAAATCATACCACTCGAACACGGTCCCGAGCGTCGAGGCGAAAACCACCAGCTTCTCGCGCCTGTTGCCGTCTTCCGGCCCGCCCGCTTCCGTTTCCGCCGCCTGCACCGCTGCACCCATGGCACTCTGCCCCCTTGCACCCAACCTGCCAGCGGTAACCGGCACATCCGGCAGGCATCAAGCGGGCGGTGGCCTATCGTCCGCCTTGCGGATAATCGGGCCGCCTCCCGCTTCGCTGGGGCTTACGGCATCATTCCCGGCGGGGTGTTGTAGGTCCAGCTCATCTGCTCGTAGCGGTGGGCGATGCGCCAGCCGTCCAGCGTGCGCACAAGCTCGTCATTGTACCAGAGGCCGACGAAGAACACGCGCTCCTGCCCCTCGTGCTCCATCACCATGGGGTTGAACAGGATGGTGCGGGCCTTGGCGCGGTCCCCGTCAATTTGCAGCCGCGTGGTGGTGGAGAGGTGCTGGAAGGCGGGGAACCGGGCCATGGCACCGGCCAGATACTCCTTGATCTCGGCCACCGTGCCCCGCGCGCCGCCCGCCTCTGAGTAGTCAATGATCGCATCAGCCGTGAACACGTTGTCCAGTGCATCCCAGTCACGGTCGTCGATCGCATAGGCGTAGCGGGTGATCAGATCCTGAATCTCGGCCCGGTCGGACAGTTCCTGATGAGACAGCATGGTTTCCTCCCCTTAGGTTTTATGAGCTTGGGCGTGAGGATGCGCTGCAAGAGGTCCCTTGCCAACTCACTGACCTGTCAGGATTCGGGGGCCAGGATTCGGAAGGCGGGCCTGCGCTGCCCCAGGGGGCATGACGAATTTCGGCCGGGGAAATTCAGTTGGGGCGGGGAAAGATAACCCGGCCGGGACGTATGATGGAAAAATCTCGTGCCGGGGGCGCTCCGGCACGGTGTCCAGTCTCGTATGCGTCAAAGCGTAGCACTGCGCGTAAGCGGGGCCCGTCCCCATGTGTAGGTTGGTGCGGCAGCGGCACAAAACGGCCGGGAATGTTCAATCCGTTTTGTGAAGCGGTCGACTGATCGAGTTTATCGATATTTAAGTCGATTTAAATCAATTTTGATATTGGTTGCGACCCTGCTACACCACAATCCGTTGAGTCAACCAAACCAATAAAGGGAACTCTCATGGCGCTCATTAACACCGAGATTAAGCCGTTTTCCGCGACCGCGTACAAGGACGGCAAGTTCGTCGACATCACCGATGCCGACGTGAAGGGCAAGTGGGCCGTCTTCTTCTTCTATCCGGCTGACTTCACCTTCGTCTGCCCGACCGAGCTGGAAGACCTGGCCGACAACTACGAGACCTTCAAGCAGCTGGGCGTCGAGATCTTCGCCGTGTCGACCGACACTCACTTCTCGCACAAGGCCTGGCACGACACGTCGCCGGCCATCGGCAAGATCAAGTTCTACATGGTTGGCGATCAGTCCGGCAACATCACCAACAACTTCGACGTGATGCGCCCGGGCGTCGGCCTGGCTGACCGCGGCACCTTCGTGGTGGACCCGGACGGCGTGATCCAGGTCATGGAAATCACCTCGGAAGGCGTTGGCCGCAACGCTGCTGAGCTGCTGCGCAAGATCAAGGCTGCTCAGTACGTTCGCAACCACCCGGGTGAAGTCTGCCCGGCGAAGTGGGAAGAGGGTGAGAAGACCCTCGCTCCGTCGCTCGACCTCGTCGGCAAGATCTAAGCCGAACAAGGTTTCGCTTCCGGCGCCGGGTCAAACCGGCGCCGGGGGCACCCCATCTTCACAGTATCTGTTCAAGGGGACCGATTATCATGTTGGACGCAAACCTCCAGGCACAGCTGAAAGCCTACCTTGCCAATGTCTCGCAACCGGTCGAGCTGGTCGCGTCGCTTGATGACGGTGCCAAGTCCAAGGAACTGGAAGAGCTGCTGCAGACCATCGCCGGGCTCAGCGACAAGCTGACCTACGTCCGCGCCGATGACGATGCACGCAAGCCCTCGTTCCTGATCCGCCGCGCCGGAACCGACATTTCGGTCCGCTTCGCCGGTATTCCGCTGGGTCACGAGTTCACCTCGCTGGTGCTCGCGCTGCTGCAGGTGGGTGGCCACCCGCCCAAGCTGAGCGATGACGTGATCGAGCAGATCCGCAATCTGGACGGCGATTTCGAATTCGAGGTCTTCTTCTCGCTCTCGTGCCAGAACTGCCCGGACGTGGTGCAGGCGCTGAACCTGATGAGCGTGATCAACCCGCGCATCCGCGCTACTTCCATTGACGGCGCACTGTTCCGCGAGGAGGTGGAGAGCCGCAAGGTCATGGCCGTGCCGAGCATCTTCCTGAACGGCGAGCCGTTCGGTCAGGGCCGCATGGACGTGGAGCAGGTCCTCGCCAAGCTCGACACCGGCGCGGTCGCCCGCGCGGCCGAGAAGATCGCCGCCAAGGAGCCGTTCGACGTGCTCGTGGTCGGCGGTGGTCCGGCCGGCGCCGCCGCTGCGGTCTATGCCGCCCGCAAGGGCATCCGCACCGGCGTGGTGGCCGAGCGCTTCGGCGGTCAGGTGCTCGACACCATGGCCATCGAGAACTTCATCTCCGTTCCCTACACCGAGGGTCCGAAGCTGGGTGCTGCGCTTGAGCAGCACGTGAAGGAATATGATGTGGACATCATGAACCTTCAGAAGGCGGCCAAGCTCATCCCGGCCTCGCAGCCCGGCGGCTATGCGGAAGTGCAGCTGGAAAGCGGCGCGTCGCTGAAGGCCAAGACCATCATTCTCTCCACCGGCGCACGCTGGCGGCAGATGAACGTGCCGGGCGAGGACGAGTACCGCAACAAGGGCGTTGCCTACTGCCCGCACTGCGACGGCCCGCTGTTCAAGGGCAAGCGCGTTGCGGTCATCGGCGGCGGCAACTCGGGCGTCGAGGCGGCGATCGACCTGGCGGGCATCACCGCGCACGTCACGCTCATCGAGTTCGACAGCAAGCTGCGCGCTGACGAGGTGCTGCAGCGCAAGCTGAAGAGCATGCCGAACGTGACCATCATCACCTCGGCTCTGACGACCGAAGTGCTGGGTAATGGCGACAAGGTTGTGGGCCTGACCTACAAGGACCGCAACAACGACACCGAGCACAAGCTCGACCTGGAAGGCATCTTCGTCCAGATCGGTCTGGTGCCGAACACCGAGTTCCTGACCGACACGGTGGCGCTGTCTCCGCGCGGCGAGATCCAGGTGGACGATCGCGGCCAGACCTCGGTGCCGGGCGTGTTCGCCGCGGGCGACGCGACGA
Organism: Pedomonas sp.; assembly: GCF_036515995.1. Lineage (NCBI taxonomy): Bacteria > Pseudomonadati > Pseudomonadota > Alphaproteobacteria > Sphingomonadales > Pedomonadaceae > Pedomonas > Pedomonas sp. The sequence goes on from NZ_DATBUP010000015.1 coordinate 43,972, forward strand.
CCGTGCCGTACAAGCAGATCGTCATCGCCATGGGTCAGGGCGCAACCGCCGGTCTCTCGGCGTTCGATTACCTGATCCGTCTGGCTCCGGCGGAAAAGGCCGTCGAGGCCGCCTGATAGAAGACAGGAAGGGCAGGGGGCGCATCGCTCCTTGCCCCCGACAGACAAAGACCGGCAGGCGGATCCGCCTGCCGGTTTTTTTGTGCATGCCTGCCGGGTAGAAACATCGCAGTGGGGGGCTGCCAGCGCCTGCTTGACAGCATCGCCGCGACCGATCACTAAAAGGACAAATGTCCATTTAAAGTGTTTTTTGATGGGTCGGATATGAGCAAGTCACAGGGCGTCCAATCCGGCGCTTCCGCAAGAGGGGCACAGCGTCCGGGCGGGCGTACCGAACGGGTGCGAAAAGCGGTCGCGACGGTGGTGCTGGAGTTTCTCCAGACCGGCATGATCGATTTCAGCGTTCAGGACGTGGCGCAGAAGGCGGGCGTTGCGAGATCAACGCTCTACGCGCGCTGGCCGACGCGAGAGGCGCTGATCACCGAGGCGTTGACCGTCCACAGCCTGGACTTCAAAATCGTCACCGGCAGGAACTGGCAGGAGACTCTGCGCAACTTCGCCTTCTCGTTCCGGGATTTCTCCCTCCAGCCGGCGGAGATCGCCATCAATTCCCTCGTCGCCTATTCCCGAGGCGGGTTCATCACCCAGGAGACGCAGCGCATCTGGAGCGGCATTACCAGTTCACTGTCCGTGCATCTGGAGGACGCTCAGAAAAACGGAGAAATCCGCAGCGATGTCTCGCCGCAGACGATCGTCGTCTCTCTCATGACATGTATCAGCGGGCTTGTGGTTCTGGCCAAAAGCCCGCCGTCGGACGCATTCATCGAGGAGCTGCTGGAGATTCACCTGAAGGGCTGCTTGAACCCCAAAGCTCCCGTTTCGGCAAGCGCAGTGATGCCGGGCAAAGGCGCGACGGCAAAGACAAAGCGATCGGGATGAGAGCGGCGCATTCCCTCTGAAATTAAGGGTTCCAGTAAGCGGGTTGAGACGCAACCGGGGAAGTAGCGGGTCGCCAGTCGGTAAACCTTAAAGGAGGTAGCGATGCGGATTGTTGGTTATACCGATCAATGGGGCGTACGCCCCGGCCAAAGCGTTGGGCTCCATGTCAGTTGCCGGTCCGAAAGCTTCCATGCATCGGTTGTTCGGCTGCGGCACGGAGACACCAATCCGGCCGGGCCGGGCTTTCGGGCGACGTCGGTCCCGTCATGCATCGACGGGCGATACAAAGCGCAATGGCACGATGTCCCTGCCGGTTCTTTCGCGTGTGTCGACGAACCCGATCAGCTTCTCAATTCATCGGCGGCAACTCTGGCGGTCTGGATCTGTCCGACAGCGCCCGGCGGCGCGCAGCAAACCATTGTGTCGCGGGAGGCCGCCGGCTTCAGCCTGTTCCTCGATGCAGACGGGCGAGCCGGCATATCAGTCGGTTCTGCAAGGGCGAGCGTGACTTCGGCGCTGCTGGCTCACCATTGGTATATGCTGGTCGTTCGGCTCGACCGATCGGCGCGTGCGGCCGAGTTGCATGTCTTGGCGCGGGACAGGTGGCCGGGCTTCCCTGGCGTTGACGGAGCCTCGATGGAACTGGGAGCCATCGGCACGTGGCAGGGCCCGCTGCTGATCGCCGCGCAGGCGACGGTCGGGGGCACTGCCAGCCACTTCAACGGGAAAATCGATTCTCCGGCAATTTATGACACATGGTTGTCGGACGAAGCCGTGACGGCGCTGTTCAGCGGTGTATTCCTGCTGGAACCTGTCGCAGCCTGGGATTTCAGCGCGGATCACGCCAGCCTTGAAATTCCCGACAGGGCAGGGGGGCACACGGCCCGCCTCGTCGGCATGCCGACCAGAGCGGTGACCGGACGCCGATGGACCGATGGTGGCCTCAGCCCAGCCGAGCAGCCCCGGCATTACACCGCAATTCATTTCCATGATGACGATCGTGACGATGCGGGCTGGCCTGAGGTGCTCCGGTTGCCCATCCCTGACAGCCTTGCGAGCGGCATCTACGCATTTCACGTGCAAACGGAAAAGGGCGATGAAGACTATATTCCCTTCTTCATACTGCCGGCCCGCGCAGGCCCATATTCATCCGTTGCTTTTCTGGCTCCCACATTCAGCTACCTGGCCTATGGCAATGCCCATGTCGAGGATCGGTTCCTGAAGGATCCGACGCTCGGCCTTGCCTTTCCTGACGCGGCGCGTCTGTATCCTTCTCAGGAGCAGGATCGCTACATTCTGGAGCAGGGCCTCCACAGCAGCTATGATCTGCATTCCGATGGCAGCGGTGTCGCGTATGTTTCACGCCTGCTCCCGCAGGTGCACTTCCGGCCGAAAGTTCATTTCCAGTTCCTCCGGTCCCTCCAGGGCAGCCCTCACCAGTTTAACGCAGACCTCCACCTTGTTGACTGGCTGACCGAGAAGTCTTTCGATCATGACGTCATCACAGATGAGGCGCTGCACCTCGAAGGCGTCGATCTACTGACGCCCTATCAGGTGATCGTGACCGGAACGCATCCCGAGTACTGGTCCGGTGCCATGCTGGATGCGCTCCAAGCCTACCTGAACGATGGCGGGCGCGTCATGTACCTCGGGGGCAACGGCTTCTTTTGGGTGACGAGCATGCATCCCAGTGCGCCCCACGTGCTTGAAATCCGGAAATGGGGCGGAACGCGCGCCTGGGACGCCCTGCCGGGCGAGCGTCATCACTCCACCACCGGCGAGCTTGGCGGTTTGTGGCGCAACAGGGGGCGGCCTCCGCAAAAGCTGGTCGGCGTCGGTTTCACGGCGCAGGGCATGGATATCAATGCCGCGTACCGCCGCACGGAGGAAAGCTATGGCGAACTCGGTTTCTTATTCGACGGTATAACAGGCGATGTCTTCGGTGATGTCCCATCGCTGGTGATGGAACACGGCGCGGCAGGGTTCGAGATCGACCGGATCGATCCGGCTCTGGGGTCACCCCCGGCGACCACCTGCCTGGCCCGGTCGTTCGGACACAGTAAGAGTTACCGGCTCGCGGTGGAGGAGTTGCTGGCAACCCACGCCGGCACCGGGCCGGAGAACCCGCTGGTACGCGCGGACATCGCCTACGTGAGCTATCCGGGTGGTGGGGCAGTCTTCTCGACTGGCTCCATCAGTTACTGTGGTTGCCTGTCCTACAATAATTATGACAACGACGTCTCCCGTCTGACGGAGAATGTCCTGCGCCATTTCCTGAACTCAAGCTAGGGCGTGCCCGAAAGCAGGGGTGCATGCGGCCGTGAGATAGCGCCTCGGCCCCTGCTGCAAACCGCCTGAACAAACGCAGCCATTTCCAGGGGAAGTCAGCAGCCGCAGTTGGTCGCAACTGCGGAACAGGGGGATTTTTGCATGAAGAGAATTGTCAAACACGCGGCCCTGTGCTGCGCCGCCGCCTTGCCGGCGACTATGCTGCCGCCCGTCATTTCCAGCGCCTGCGCAGCGCAGGGCACTGCTGCCACTGCCGGCCTGGAGGAAATCATCGTCACTGCGCGGCGAACGGCGGAATCACTTCAGGATACGCCGGTCGCTGTGACGGCCTTGTCGTCGGCAGCGCTTGAGCAGCGCAATGTCCAGGACGTCAGCGCAATTCCGCAGCTCGTCCCCAATCTCTCGCTGTTCCAGCAGGCGGCCAGCCCGACCGCAGCATCCGTCTTCATTCGCGGCGTAGGCAACAGCGAGCCTTCCTCTGTCACCGAACAGGGGGTGGGCATCTACCTGGACGGCGTGTTTATCGCCCGATCTGGCGGCGCGATTTTTGACCTGGTCGATCTTGAGCGCATCGAGGTATTGCGCGGGCCCCAAGGCACTCTTTTCGGCCGCAACACGATCGGCGGCGCGATACAACTCATCTCGAAGAAGCCCGCCGATGAACCCGGGCTGGAGGCCAAGGCCGGTTACGCAAGCTTCAGCGAATGGTACGTGCGCGGGCGGATCGACACCGGCCATATCGCGGACACGCCGATCAAGGCGTCACTGGTTTACCAGCACCGTCAGCGCGACGGTTACGTCGACAATCTCCTGAGGCCCGGCAGCCGCGATCCGGGCGCCATCAACGGTGATGCAGTCTCCTTCTCCCTGCGCGGTGACTTCGACACGCTCACGATCGACTATACCTTTGATTATAATGACCGTCGCAACGTGCCTCCCTATTTCCAGACGATTGCGGCCACCCAGGACGTGATCGACTATTTCAGCAAATCGCCTCTTTTCGGCGGAGATCCGTTTGTTGTCGGCCCCAATCGCCGCGGCGAAGGGCGGCAAATCGGTTTCGTGGATCAGAAGGGCCGAGATCGGGTGGACTCCCGCGCCAAGGTTCGGGGGCATGCGCTGGCAGCTGAGCTGGCGGCCAGCGATAGCCACACCCTGAAATCGATCAGCGCCTACCGGAAGTTCAACCAGAGCACGATCATGAATCTGTCTGGGCAGGGCAACCTGCTCGGCGTCGTCCTTGATCCAGTAACATTTGAACCGGCAGGGATCGCCCCGGTGAACCTGTTCAACGGCAACGGAGAGGAGAAGCAGTGGCAGTTCAGTCAGGAACTCCAGGCTCTCGGGCAGTTTGACGAATGGAACTATGTTCTGGGAGCCTATTATTTTTATGAAAAGGCTTCCGAGTTCAATCCGCAGCCGCTGACGGTCGCCTTGCCGGGAGGGCAGGTCGGGCTCAACCTGTCGCCGATCTCGGCCTTCGGTGGCACGGCCAGATCAATTGCGGCATTCGGTCAGGCAAGCTTCCGCCCGGCGGCGCTTGAAGACAGGCTCGAGCTGACGGGGGGACTGCGGCACACCTGGGATAGAAAGACGATCTTTCTGGCTGGAGACCGGACCGGGACAGGCGAGGCTGATTTTACCAACCTGTCCTGGCTCGCGTCGGCAAGTTATGATCTCGCCGAGGACGCCATGGCCTATGCCCGTGTTTCAACCGGCTACCGTTCGGGCGGTTTCAGTCCGCGCTCCGAGACGATCATGCCGTTTCAGCCGGAAAAGGTTACCGCTTATGAAGCGGGTCTCAAAGCCGAGTTCTGGCAGCGCCGCGTTCGGGCTAACGTGGCTGTCTTCCACACGGATTTTCGAAATCAACAGATCAGCCAGTTCGCCGCAGGCTCGGGAGGGGCCAGTTCCGAGGTTGTCAATGCTGGCAAGGTCGCGCTGCGAGGCCTCGAGGCTGAGATTGCGGCAACCCCGATCAGAGGGCTGACCTTCAACGGGTCGGTGGGTGTCGTTGATCCGGACTACAAGACATACCTCTACCGCGACCCGCTTACGAACGAATTGATCAACATTGCAGACGAGGTAAGGCCGCCCAGCACGTCCAAGTTCAATGCCCACGCCGGTGCGGAATATTCAGAGATGACCGCTTTGGGCCACCTCTCGGTGCGGATTGATTATGCCTACCGCAGCACGGTGTACTGGTTCGCGATCGACCGGACGACACCATTCAACCGGGATATCCGCTCGCGGCCAGATCACAATCTCTTCGCTCGCATTGCGCTTTCCGAAATCGATCTCGGCCATGGGCGTTTGGAAGTCGCCGCGTGGGGGGACAATCTGACGAACCAGAAGAACATCGACTTTGGCATTGACTTTGGCGAGCTCGGCTTTGCGGGCGCATCATACAAGAAGCCGCGCAGCTTCGGTCTGGACGTCAAGATCACTTACTGAGCGTCCGGAGATCAGCAGGGTAGGTTCTCATGAACCAGAGGACCTACCCGATGACCTTGCAGGACGCGGCTTGGGGAGATGGAAAAATGAAGTGCGAGAAGCAGGGCGGACTGACCAGACGGAGTGTCGTTACCAGCGGTGCCGGCATGCTGCTGGCGGCCGGGACTGCCGGCGGCTGCGTGCGCCGGGACAGGGGCGCAGAGGAGGACAGGCGGGCAACGAGCGTCCATGATATTTACGACCGGGGTCTTGTTCCCATCGATCGTAGCGGCTGGACCCGTCCGGAGGGGGTAACCGCACCGTATCCCCCGCTTGAGCGGAGCCTGAATGCCGACGTCGTTGTCGTGGGTGCGGGACTGGCGGGCAGCTCGCTTGCTCTTCATCTGGCGGAGGCAGGCGTGAAGGTTGTCGTGCTTGAAGCCCGTCAGCCGGGCTGGGGCGCGTCGGGCCGCAATGCCGGCCACGTTTTGCCGATCCTCAAGGATTTGAAGGTGCTGGAGCGCTTTCCCGATCAGGGCAAGGCGTTCATCGAGATCTTCCGCGAGCATCATACAATTCCGTTCGACCTCTCCCAGAAGCATGGCATCGAGTGCGATGCCGTCCGCTCGGGGTATCTGAACGCCATGACCGGGCAGGCGGACTTTGACGATTTTCGCGAGAAATCCGCCTATCTCGAAAAAATGGGATTTCAGAAGGTTGTCCCGCTGCGCGGCGAGGACATGAAGGCGATGACCGGCACCGGCTATTACCCCTTCGGCGTGCTTTATGAAAATGGCGGGCGGGTCAATCCCTACCTTTTCACCAACGGGATGATTGCCGCCGCCGTCAGGCTGGGCGCCGTCGTGCATGGCGACAGCGAAGCGCTGAAGCTCCTGCCTGCCGGCGCTCGCTGGCGGGTCGAGACGGAAAGGGGTGATGTGACTGCGGACCGGGTCGTCTTTTGCACCAATGCCTATCCGAACGGCATCGTCCCGGATTTTGAACGCTGCTTTTACCCGCTGACCGCCTATGCGCTGGCAACCCAGCCGCTGCCTGACGAGGCCTTGGCCCGCATCATGCCCGGCGGCGCGACGCTTGCGCAGGTGCCCGTTGATCTCAACCCGCTGGTGAAGGATCGCCACGGCCGGCTTATCCTGTCGTCGATCCCGTCGGTTTCAAGGCCGGAGGATGCCGCGTGGCATTTTCAGAGCCAGCTGGGCTGGATCCACAAGGTCTGGCCGGAGACAAGGGAGATGAAGATACGCCTTGGCCAGTACTGGACCGGGCGTGTTGCGATGCGTGACAAGGAATTTCCCGGCGTCTTTGACATGGGCAAAGGCGTCCTGGGTCTCATGCACTTCAATGCATGGGGCAATGTCATGGCCCCGCTGATGGGCAGGCTCCTGGCGGAAGGCATCGCAGGCGACCGGCTGGACGCCTTGCCTTTCCCCCTGGAAAAACCGCAGCCTGTCTCCAGCCCGGGCAAGCAGGAATTCCTGATACGGCATCTGCTGATCCCGGCAGCCAGGTTCGGCCAGAGGATCGGCCTCATCTAGGCCGTGTGCGTCAAGCAGACCGGCTGAATATTTTTAAAAAAGAGGCGCGGAAGGGAAATCCCTTCCGCGCCCACAGGGAAGCAAACGGCTGGTTTTGCAGTCTGCTGGAGAAGCTCGTGGCGGGGCGATCCACCAGCGGCAGATCGCCCCGTTCTGCTTAGAAGCGATACCGCAGCGAGAAGCCGTACATGCGCGGCTCGCCATACATGCTGTTGGTGAAGCCGATCGCCTGGTTGTAACCGGCATAGGCAGAGATGCGGTACAGCTTGTTGGTCACGTTGGTCATGAAGAAGCGTGCATCAACCGGCGCGCCCATCACGCTGTTCCACTCCACCGACAGGTTGAGGAGGCCGTAGGAGTCGATCCAGACATACGGATCGTCGTTCGGCGTCGTCGTTGACGAATGGTAGATCTTGTCGTTCCAGGCATAGTTCACGTTGCCAACCAGCGTGCCCAGATTATCGCCGAGCGGCTGCTCGTAGCGGGCGTTCAGGTTGAATTGGTTCTTCGGCACGTAGCCATAGGGAATGCAGGACAGATCAGCGCGTACGAACTGGCCCGGCGTGAACGGCACGGCGAGCGGGCCGTCGCAGCTGTCGACCGTGCGTACCAGCGGGTCGGCCTGCACGTCGAGGTGGAACTCCTTGTACTTGCCCTCGGTGCGCGAATAGTTGGCCGACAGGGTCAGGCGATCCGTCGGACGGATCATGGTCTCGATTTCAACGCCGCGCACCCGCGCCTTTTCCGCATTGAATGTGATCGAGCCCTGATCGAGCCCGGTCGAATTCAGCCCGCCGTTGGGATAGTTGTCGGCGGCAGCGCGCTGCAGGTCGCTGTAGTCGAGGTGATAGGCCGAGACGTTGAAACGCACCGGCATGTCGGCCACGTAGAAGTCGGCCTTGGCGCCGATTTCGTAGTTGGTCACATATTCCGGATCATAGGTCAGTGCCTCGGGGCGCGGTGCGGTGGCGTTGAAGCCGCCGGCCTTGTAGCCGCGGGTCACCTTGCCGAACACCAGCACCTTGTCGGTCACCTTGTAGTCAAGGCCCACGTTCCAGGTGATTTCCTCATAGCTCCGCTTTGCCTCGGCAACCGGCAGAACCGTGAAGTTGCCCGAGACGCGCTCGCCGCGCACCCGGTCCCAGGTGTTGCGGATGCCGCCCGTGATCGACAGGCCGTCCAGAGCCGGCGATACCACATCCAGGTCGATCGTCGTCTGGCCATAGATCGCGATGCTGCGGGTCTTGGTGCCGAAGTAGGTCCCGACGCTGTAGCTGGCCGCGTTGAACGATCCCATGCCCTCAAGCCCTTCAGGCTTGTGGTTGGAATAGAAGCCGCCGAGCACGAGGTTCACGCGCCCGTCGAGGAAGTTGCCCTGCAGCTGCGGCTCTTCGGTGATCAGGCTGGTGTTGGAGAAGCGCATGGCCGCGCCGGCCGGCGCGATGTCTTCATAGCCCTCCGGCATGAAGCCCGGCAGCTGCGCCATGATCGGCAGGAAGCTGCCGTCCAGGTCCCAGGCGTACTGCTGCTTCATCCGCTGGTAGCCGAAGATGTTGCGGAAGGTCAGGTTGTCGTTCAGCGTGATGTCGAGCGTGTCGATGACGCTGAAGACGCTGAGGCGCGAGAATTGGTCGGTGTTGAGCGCGGTCTGGCGCGGCCCGAGGCTCTTCATGTAGGCCTCGATCGCCTGGCCGACCTGAGGCCCGAACATGGTTGCCGGGTTCATCGGGTTGAACGCCGGATTGTAGAGCGAGTTCGCCATCAGGTTGGCGAGATTCAGCGTGTTCGGGTTGATCTCGTCAAGAATGATGCCCGAGCCGTTGTCGTGCGACTTGGAGTAGTAGGTGACGAGGTAGTTCTTGATGTTGTCGGTCGGCTCCCACAGCACGCCGACGCGGGCGGTCCACCAGTTCTTGTCGTCGTAGTCCTTGCCCTTGAAGCCCGCGCTCGGGCCAGTGTGCTCCAGCACATAGCCGAACGGGCCCGGACCTGCGTCCTTGGTGAAGCCGTCGCGCTTCATGTACTTGCCGGCGACGCGAATGGCGAGCCGGTCGGTCAGCGGAATGTTGAGCGCGCCTTCGATCTCGCGATCGTCGTAGTTGCCGATCTGGCCCTGGACATAGCCGCCCAGTTCATAGGTCGGGCGCTTCGGCCCGAGCAGCAGCGCGCCGCCGGTCGTGTTCTTGCCGAACAGCGTACCCTGCGGGCCGCGCAGCACCTGGAGCGATTCCAGATCAAAGAAGCTGCCCGGTGCGCCCTGGTTGGACATGATGGTGCCTTGAATGAGCGGCACTTCGGCAAAATAGTTCACCACGCCGACGGGCGCGAGATAGGTCTGGCCCTGGCCGCGGATGGTCACGGTCTCGGCGCTGCGCTGGGTGCCGTTGGCACCGATCATCACCGAGGGGACCATGCCGAGTAGGTCCTGCGCCGTCGTGATGTTCTGCTCGCGCAGCATTTCCGCGTTCATGGCCGTGATGGCCACCGGCACGTCCTGAATGGCTTCCTCGCGGCGGTTGGCGGTCACCACGATCTCGTTGAACGTGATACCGCCCTCCGCGGCCGGTTCAGCCGGAGCGGCCGCCTGATCCTGTGCCTGTACTGCACTTGCGGACGCAAAGGCGGTCAGCATGGTGCCGCTCAAAAGAATGGACTGTGCGATGCCTTTGAGCCCGGTATTTGGTCTGCTGACGGAAAACATTTCCCTCTCCCCTGAATTGCCCCGATGCCGATTATTTTTGATATGGCAGTGAAGCGTGGTTTGCTGCTGATCCGTGCGCGCTTCGCCGAAATGGCCGGAAACCGGCCGAGGGCCCCGCTGCACGGATCTCCCGATAATGGCGCTTGGCTTCTCGACGCGCTGAAAGGCGCGACAATGCCATGTGCTCTGATGCGTCGATTATGCAGAGAATCCCTCAGGCCAGCAGTGCTGGGCCCGGAGTTGCGGCACAGGCGCCAAACCCCAGCCTGGGAGCGGCATCTGTTCTAGCAACAGAATTCTCATCCGCCTTCGTGCCCGGATATGGGGCGGCGGTGATGCACGACATGAAACTGACAAGGACGCTACGCCGCGAAGAATGACTCAACATGCAATATTCCTTCGTTACGAACGCAAGGTACTGCTTGGGTGATGCGCATTGTCAGCTTGCAAAGCCGACTGACCCGTTCAAAATCAAACCCGATGGCTGCGAGCTGCCACACGGCGTCCACCTTCTCCCGCCCTGTGCGGTTTAAGTGGGACGTTATAACTAAAGTGGCTGTCGCCGCATTGAAGTCTCCCCCGCTCTGTTCTTTTGTAAATATTTACTCACTACATAAGGCGGCTTTATCAATCCGTCGAGATAGAAATGCATGCACCAGCAAATTGCGTGGTCGTGTTTGGCTCTGTGTGCGGCAAAGATGTCACATCAGGGGGGGTTGTGGCATAATCCGTAAAAAGCGCGCAGGATAACTGCGCAAGCGACATTCTGCGGCGGCTTGGTGCACGAATTGCTGGCGTGATGCGATAATTGACCGTACAGAAAACCGTTGGATCTCCCTTGAAGCGTGGCCTTGCCCGTTGCCTCGCTCCTGGGGGCGCCGTAGGCTCCGGAACAGCAGAGAATGAGGGGAAGTGCAATGTCGGATGGTTGGTTCACCGGTAAGGTCGCGCTCGTCACAGGTGCAAGCGCGGGCATCGGCCGTGCAACGGCTCTGGGATTTGCGCGCGAAGGCGCGAAGGTCGTCGTGTCTGACGTGAACGTTGCCGGCGGCGAGGAAACCGTCGCCCTGATCAAGCAGAACGGCGGCGAGGCGATTTTTGTCCGCGCGGACGTGAGCAAGGAAGCCGAGGTCAAGGCGCTGGTGGATGCCACCGTTGAAGCCTACGGCCGGCTGGATTGCGCGTTCAACAACGCCGGCGTCAACGACATCCGCAAGGACGAGTGGGACGAAGACGTTTTTGACTTCAGCCTCGCCATCAATCTGAAGGGCGTCATGCTCTGCATGAAGCATGAGATCGAGCAGATGCTGAAGAACGGCGGCGGTGCCATCGTCAATACCTCGTCCATCAACGGACTGGTGGGCAATCCGGGCCAGCCGGCGTATTCGTCGAGCAAGCATGGCGTCATCGGTCTCACCCGCACGGCGGCGCTGCGCTATGCCCGTCAGGGCGTTCGCGTGAACGCGGTCTGCCCCGGCGTGATCGAAACCGCGATGACCCAGCAGATTCTCGACATCAACCCGGAATACCGGTCGGTCATGGAATCGCTTGCTCCCATCGGCCGCTTCGGTCAGCCGGAGGAAGTGGCGGACGCCGTGCTGTGGCTGTGCTCCAGCCGGGCCAGCTTCGTCACCGGCCACCCGCTGGCGGTAGACGGCGGCGCGGTCGCGCAATAACGGCAGGCCTGCAAGATTATCTGAGGCGGGGACAACAACAGCAGCGCGGGGCCTCATGCCCCGCACCCGCTTCAGAGGAGATACAGCAGCACTGTGTAAGCTCCGGGGAGGGACGCTCGCATGAAACTGGAAATCCGCGCGCCGGGCAAGGCGGCCATCGTTCTGTATGGCATCCTCAGCGCCCTTGCCACCGGGGCGATCGTCCCCGTTCTTCCGTTCATCGATCAGGAATTCGGCACGCCGGACAACAGCGTGCTCGTCAAGATGGTACTCACTGCCCTTGGCGTCGGCACGCTGCTAGGCGCACCGCTTGGCGGCTATCTGGCAGACCGGCTCGGCCTGCGCGTCGTCATGCTGTGGTCCGCCATCGGTTGTGGCATCGCCGGGTGCGCGGTGCTGTTCAGCACCGGGCTGATGCAGGTGCTGGTGGCGCGGTTTCTCATCGGGGCCATGCTGGGCGCGTTCGGCTCGGCCATGGTCGCGGCCATCGGGCAGGCGTGGGAAGGCAATCAGCGGGATCGCTGGCTCGGGATGATGATGGCCATCGGCACGTTGTCCCTTCTGATCATCAGCCCGCTCACCGGCGCTCTGGTGGATCTGGGCTGGCGCAACGCCTTCCTGCTCTACGCTGTTGCGTTCCCGCTGGCGGTTTCGGTGGTGCTCGGCTTCAGCCGTCATCGCCCTGAGCCCTCGCAGAGCCAGACGGCGGCACAGGACGCGGGCGGCCTGCCGGTGTTCGAGTTGGCCATGCTCGGTATCATCGCAGGCAGCATCAGCACCGGTTCGGCCATGTACACGCCCTTCCTGTTTCAGGAACTGGGCGTGTCCACCGCCAAGGGCATCGCGGTGTTCTCGCTGGCCAGCGCGGTCATGGTGGGCGTTGCGGGCTTTGCCTACGGTCCGGTGCGCCGCAAGCTGAGCCTGACGCAGATTTTCGTCATCGGTCCCATCCTGTGCTGCATCGGCCTCGGGCTGGCCGCCGTGTCCGGCAGCGCCGTCGTTGCGGCGCTGTGCCTTGCGGTGCAGGGTCTGGGCATCGGTCTGGTGCTGCCCAGCCTCAACGTGCACGCCATTCAGAAATCGCATCAGGGCAATCGCGGCCGTGCCGTCGGAATCGTGCGCGGTGCGATGATGATCGGCCCGTTTCTCGTGCAGTTTGCGCTTGAGCCGCTCTCCCTCCGGGGCGGGCCGAGCCTTGCCCTGCTGGCACTGGCCACGGCCAGCGGTATATTTGCAGTCGTGCTGGGTCTTCTGAAGGTGGGTGCAGCGCCGCAGGCCGCACCGCACGCGGCGGAATAAGCAATGACAAGATCTGGAACTTTGTATTCTTGGGGAGTTTGTTATGGCGTCTCCTGCCGGTGCTGAAACGCTGAGGGAAAAATCCGCCGCCCATGACGGCATGGTGCGCGTTGAAGGCGGCACGTTCTGGATGGGGTCAGACGCCCATTATCCTGAAGAGGGCCCCGTTCATCAGGTAAGCGTCGACAGTTTCTGGATCGACGCCACCCCCGTCACCAACCGTGAGTTCGCCCGCTTCGTGGCGGAGACCGGCTACGTGACCGTTGCCGAGATCGCGCCCGATCCCGCCGAGTATCCGGAGGCTGATCCGGCGTTGCTGCAACCGGGCTCGTCCCTGTTCGTGCGGCCCTCGGCCCCGGTGCCGCTGCACGATCCCTTCGCCTGGTGGCAGTTCGCGCTCGGCACCAGTTGGCGGCGGCCGTGGGGCCCGCAGAGCAGCCTTGAGGGGCTGGAGGATCACCCGGTCGTTCACATCGCCTACCCGGATGCGGAAGCCTATGCCACGTGGGCGGGCAAGAGCCTGCCGACAGAGGCCGAGTGGGAATATGCCGCCCGCGGCGGGCTTGACCGCAAGGCGTTCGCGTGGGGTGATGAACTGCACCCCGAGGGCAAGATTCTGGCCAACACCTGGCAGGGCAGCTTCCCGTTCGAGAACACGCTGGCGGATGGCTTCGAGCGCACTTCGCCGGTCGGAACCTACCCGGCGAATGGCTATGGCCTCTACGACATGATCGGCAACGTTTGGGAGTGGACGGCGGATTGGTATCTGGAGCGCCACGCCAAGCCGGCCAAGAGCTGCTGCATTCCGCGCAACCCGCGCGGCGGCAGCGAGGCGGACAGCCGCCGTGCGGACGAGCCCGGTGCCCAGTTCGGCCGCAAGGTGCTGAAGGGCGGCTCTCACCTGTGCGCGCCCAACTACTGCCAGCGCTACCGCCCGGCCGCGCGCTACGCCCAGACCATCGACACGTCCACGTCGCACATCGGTTTCCGCTGCGTGCGCCGCATCCCGGCCTGAGCCAGTCAGAATAGAAGCTAGGAAAAGAGCCGGGGTATCGTTGCCCCGGCTCATTTTTATTCCTCCCGTATCGACGCGCTGGCGTGTCAGGCGACCTCAGCCTGCGTCAACGCGCAGGCGTGTCAGGCGAATAGTCTGGATCCTCCAGTCGCCGTTCAGCTTCGTGTAGGTCTCGTGATAGTGGCCGTAGCCGTGCAGCCAGCGGAAGGGCAGGGGCGCGCCCTCCTTCACCCACAGCTTGTCCTCCATCGCCCATACGCCCCGCGCGGAGGTAGGAGAGAGAATTTCGATTTCCGGCATGTGGCCGTGATGGACGGTCGTCACATGCTCCAGCATGGGCGCTAGGTTGGCAACGTAAGGGGCGGCGCCCCTGATCAGCAGCGCCGGGTTGTGCTCCATCGTTGAATCCCGAAAATCGGTTTCTACGTCCGGCGCGAACACCGCCTCCAGCCCGGCCCAGTCCTTGCTGTCCATGCAGCGGAAGTACCGGGCCTTCAGTGCCTGTATTTCCAGTACCGCCAAAAGCTTTTCCGTATCCGTCATCGGTCTCGCTCCCCTCCGGCTCAGCGGTAGTCGATCTTGTTGGCGCGCATCGGCGTGATGACGCCCGCATCGCGGCCATGAACGGACAGGTTCCCGATCAGGTCATTGGCAATGCGCCGCTCGACAAGCCGCCACTGACCGTCGATTTTCTCAACCGTATCCTGATAGTCGCCGCCGATAATCGGCTGAAGCGGCAGGGCGTCCGTCTGCTGGTGCACCGTCACATAGGTGCGCACGATCGCGCGAGTGTCGCTCTGCGGCTCGATGATCAGGTTGGAGAGGTAGTGCCGGGTGCGGGGCACGCCGTCGTAGAGGTAAAGCCAGTCCCGGAACATGGCGGCGGCGGTTTCCGCATTGCAGTCAGAGGCCAGCTGCCCGCTGCTGTAGATCCTGCACCGGGCAAAAAATCGGCCCAGCCCGTCGAAGTCTCCGCTGTCGAGCAGATATGGATAGGTGTGGATCAGGTTCTGAATAGCAAAATAATCTTCGGCTGAAAGCGCCATTGTCTTCTCTCCCCGTTTTTATGGGATCATTCCGCCTGCCCGATGCCGAGCGCCTCGAGCGTGCCGGTGATGATCGGTGTTTTCTTGGTGCGGTGGGTCATGCGCCAGCCGTCGGCTGTGCGTTGCCAGCGGTCGAGATATTCGCCGGAGCTGGACATGAAGAGGTGCGCCCGCGCGCCATGGCCGATGTGCATGTCGCGGATGTAGCACCGGCTCTCGGCCGTATCGCCGTCAATGCTCACCCTGACGTTGCCGATCAGATGCTGGGTCGGCCCGCAATTCCCGAGAAAATGGCTGAACAGTGCGACGAACCCGCGGCGTCCCACAATTCTCTCGCCCGTGCCGAAATCGCCATCGGCGTCTTCGGTTAGAATATGATCGAGCGCCTCCCAGTCACGCTGGTCCATGGCATCGGCCAGCGCGCAGATCTGAAGGTAGATCGCACGCTCATCCAGCAGGGTCTGAAGATCCATGCAGCGGCTCCCCTTGTCATTTCACGAGGGAGTATCAGGGGGAAAGCGGCCGGGCACAATATGGGGGCGGGCAAACCTCATACACGGGGGCGGGGTTTGGCGGGGCAGGGTTTGGCAGG
>NZ_DATBUP010000016.1:0-8718 GCF_036515995.1 Pedomonas sp.
GATCTGACCAATCAAATAACTGCGCTCTTCCTCGCTCAACATCAACGGATCTGTTGGGCGCCCCCGGTAGCCAGCCATCACTTCTCTCCCGCTGTTCAGGAGGAGGAATCAATGACAGGAACTTCAGTTCCAGATGACTAGGGTCAGGACTCGTTAATTCGTATTCGGCAGCAAAAACCATCGGCACCGAGCGGGGCGCCCGGCTTGAGGCTTGGGCGGCTAATCATCCGTGAGAACACTGCCGGATCCCAGTTACGCCAAGGTAAGGCTTCGGCTCCCGAGAGCCTGGTGCGCCAGCCAATCCCGGAGCATCCCCGTCCGACTTCGACGATATCGCTCTTCAAGCAAGCGGGTTCGGATCAGCCGGTCGGTTCGGAAGTGACGATAGTCCTGGCGCACCTCGCACCAGCCGACCAGTATCCGTCCATCGATGAAGTACCCAATGGCAAATGGCCAGATCACCCTTGTGCTCTCATGTCCGCCACCATCCCGGTACTGGATCTCGAGCTTATGCTGGCGCCGAATCGCTACGCGCAGGTTCGAGAGGTCCTCCGCAGCGAGGTGAGCGGATCCGGCGGGTCCAACGCGTAACGGAACTGCACCCATGCCGTCGCGGGCCTCCGTCGGAAGGACATCCCTGATCTTCGCCAGGGCATCGTCAGCCGCTACCGCCAGCGGTCGGTCTGCGAAGGTGGACACCCAGCGCATGCCCAGCATCAGGGCTTCCAACTCGACCTGCGAGAACATCATGGGAGGCAGCAGGAACCCCGGGCGAAGGACGTAGCCGACACCTGGCTCTCCCTCGATACTGGCGCCCTGCGCCTGAAGGGTCGCGATGTCACGATACAGGGTGCGGATGCTGACGCCGAGTTCATCCGCCAGCGTTCGGCCGCTAACAGGACGGCCATGGCGGCGAAGGATTTGTAAGAGACTGAGAAGACGTTCGGTGCGCACCATGGCTGAACTATACTGCCACATTCTGACAGCGTCATCCCTTATGCTCGGTTCTGCCTCTATAGGAAAGCCGAGACATGTTGATCCCCAACCTCCTCCTTCTCTACGTGGAGAACCCTCAGAACAGTGCTGCATTCTACGAGCACCTGTTCGGGATTCCCCCGACAGCCGCATATCCGACCTACGTTGCCTTCGAATTTGAGAATGGCTTAACCTTATCCCTGTGGTCCACGAGCGCCAAGAACTTCGTCTCCGGTGGTTCCGGCCACCGTTCGGAAGTGGCCTTCATGGTGCCGAACGACCAAATGGTCAGCGATCTGCATGAGCGCTGGAGCAAGGCTGGAGTCACGATCGAGCAACCGCTGCACGAAGCCGTATTCGGCCTGACCTTTGTCGCGATTGATCCGGACGGCCATCGCATCCGCGTCTGCACCCCCGACGAATGAATTCGTGCTCAAACCCTCCTAATGGCGCTTCCTACAAAATCCGCGCTAAGTGAGGTAGAAGGCGATGGCCGCTGCGATGCAGATGGCTGAGAAGAAGGTGTGGGCGCAGCGGTCATAGCGGGTCGCGATCCGGCGCCAGTCCTTGAGCTTGGCGAACATGTTCTCGACCTTGTGTCGTTGCCGATAGAGCGTCTTGTCATAGGCGATGGGAGCTTTCCGGTTCTTGGTCGGCGGAATGCAGGGTGTGATGTCCTTGTCGGCGAGAGCCTCCCGGAACCAGTTGCTGTCGTAACCTCGGTCGGCAATCAGCGTTGCGCCAGTCGGCAGCGCCTCCAGAACGAGCCGAGCGCCCTTATGGTCGCTCATCTGGCCTTCCGACAAAAGCAGGATGATGGGCCGCCCCGCCGCATCACAGACAGCGTGGAGTTTGGAGTTCAGGCCGCCTTTCGTGCGCCCGATACGACGGGGAACATCCCCTTTTTGAGCAGGCTCGCCGCCGTGCGGTGTGCCTTCAGGTGGGTGGCGTCGATCATGATCCGCTCGGGCTTGGGACCTTCACCCGCCAGAGCGGCGAAGATCCGGTCGAACACGCCCAGCCTGCTCCAGCGCATGAACCGATTGTAGAGCGTCTTATGGGGACCGTACTCCTTAGGCGCGTCCTTCCACTGTAGGCCATTGCGAATCACGTACACGATCCCGCTCACCACCCGCCGGTCGTCCACCCGTGGGACGCCGTGCGCTAAGGGGAAATACGGCGAGAGGCGCGCCATCTGGCGCTCGCTCAGCAGAAACAGATCGCTCATTAGTGCCTCCATCACAGAAGCACTGAATCACCCCTCAAGCCAAATTAATAGGTCCTGAGCCTAGATGTGGCGAGGCAGACGAGACCCGCCCGTAGGTCAACCGGCGACTGGCCTTATAAGAATTTGGCACGACGCATTTGGTCGGCATCACGCCAGAAGATTCGGCTCCTCACATCCACAACTTCGGCGGTCCGCTCGCGGTGTCCTCGTCACCGCACAGCGCATAGTTCTTGACGTTTCGTACCCGGGGTAAGGAATGTCTGCTTGCAGGAAGACCGGTGCAGGCACCCAATGTCAAAGTTGGGCGCGAAGCTGCCATAACCACACTCTGAGTTGCTCATGTTGCGTCAGGGATCATCAGGTGGGTGGGGTTGTCGGTTTTCATTTTCATTTGGAGCGCAGGCCGGCACGCCTTTTAAAATCCCATCATGGGTCAGTTTGCGTATCCCGTGGTACCGGCAGGTCATGTCGATCGCTCTCAGATGTTGGCGATTTGGTCCTTCATTGCATGCAAGTGGTCATTACCGGCCCCAAGCAACCGTCAATGGCGGTTAGGGGGCAGACACGTTCGCGACCCAATCCGAAGATCAGACGGGCCATACCTTACATCGCCCCGGTTTCTCGGCGGATAGTTCATTCTTCCCGCGCAGATCAGCGGACGCTGGCGTTATGGGTTCGTTTTATCAGGTCCGCACGAAGCGCTTCATTACTTCGGGCAGGTAGCTTGGCCCCACCGGCACGGCGATCCCGCCATCAAGCACAAGGGTTGCCGCTCCATTGGCGGAGTGTTGTAGCGAGCGCACTGCGCCGGGCCGCACGATGGCCGAGCGATGAACACGGATGAGACCGCACGGCGCAACGCGCGTCTCGATTGCCCCCATGGTCGCCCGAAGGATGTGGCTGCGCGTTGGCGTGTGCAGGAGCACATAGTCCTTGGCAGCCTCGATCCAGTCGAGCTCATCGATGCCCACCCGCACGAGCCCATGGCGTCCCTGCACCCAGAAGGCCTCATCCCCGCTCATGTTGTTTGCCTGATGCGCGGCATCGGCCGGAGCCACTTGCCCTCGGCTGGAGCGGCGGCGACGCACGCGCTCGATTGCCTGGCGCAGCCGGTCGAGCCGCAGGGGTTTTAACACATAGTCGGCAGCCTCCACATCGAAGGCATCGACAGCATGATGTTCATAGGCAGTTACAAAAATGATCTCAGGCCGGTCCGCAGGGTCGAGACCCGCAGCGATGCCCAGACCGGTGCGCCCCGGCATCTGAATGTCGAGGATCGCCACATCGGGTTTGAGCTCGATGATCTTTTGAGCCGCCTCCAGCCCGTTCGAGGCGGTTGCCACCACCTCGGTCCCCTCGATGTCCCGGAGGGCGAACACCAGCCGTTCGAGCGCCAGGGGCTCGTCGTCGGCCAGCAGGATGCGCAGCACATCGCTCATAGGGTGCCTCTCGCTTCGGCAAGCGTCAGCGGCAGACGCGCAGTGGCGAGGAAGCCGTCGCCGTGCCGCGCCGCGTCGAGCGTGCCGCGCGACCCGTAGACGAGGGCCAGCCGCTCACGGGTATTGCGCAGTCCAACGCCCGCACCGCGCGGCTTCACCGCAGGCTCGGCTCCCTCGCCGGGACCGTCATCATCCACGGACAGAACCAGGTCCTTCCCGTCCGTCTGCGCCGACAGGCGGATCGTGACAGGCTGCAGGGCCGGCCCCACCGCATGCTTGATGGCATTTTCCACCAGCGGCTGGAGGAGAAAGCTCGGCACCTGCGCCTGGCGGAGTTCGGGTGGGCAGTCGTAGCGCACGTGCAGTCGGTCGCCGAAGCGGACGGTCTCGATGTCGAGGTAGGCCTGAAGGCTTGCCAGTTCTTCATCGAGCGTGACGAATGCTGCGTCCTCGCCGCTGAGCGATGAGCGCAGAAAATCCGACAGTCGCTCGATCAACTGGCCCGCTTCTGCTGTGCGGCCGGTCTCGACCAGCGAGGCGAGCGCGTTCAGGGCGTTAAAGACGAAGTGCGGTGAGAGCTGGTGCCGTAGCGCTGCAAGTCTGGCACCAGCCGTGGCGATCCTGGCCTCCGCCAGCAGCTGATCCCGATCCCGCGCCTCGCTTGCCGACCGCAAGGCGACGGCGGCCATGGCAAAGAAGGCGTAAAGACCCGCATAGAGCAGCATGTTCGAGGCGATGATCAGGCGCATGACAAAGCCGCGCCAGGGTGTGTCGGAGACGATCTTCACCACCGGGTCGTGATCGCCAGCAACTGTGCGGAAAAGTGCTGCCGAGCCCAGGTCGATCGCCGTGTGCGCCGCAACTGCCGCAACGACGCCGACTGTCAGCAGGGATACTCTTATGGGCAGCGCCCAACGCGTGGTTGAGATCCCGCGCCACAGCAGCAGACAAAGGCCGGCGCCGACACCGGCCATGAGAGCCGCACGCATGAGGCCAGCGGCTATTCCTTCCTCCCTGGAGGCGAGCGCAGCCCCCGCCATGGCAAGAAAGCCCAGCAGCCACAAGCCGCTGACGAGCCAGGCGATTCCGAGCCGCTTATCGGCGGAAGGGGAGGGAGGTGTTGTCATAACCGAGGCATCTCCGGACCCGAAATCATATCAAAGGCCGTGCCGCCTCGCATCGCCTTTCGTCGCATCTTCGTCGCAGGCTCGTCGACCAGCCGAGATCCCGTCGATCGGGCGCAGGCCAGAAGAGGAAGAGCCGCATCTGGTGCATCCAGAGCAGGCCACTTCAAACAGACGAGATACTGATGCGCCCGATCCTGATGTCGATATTCGCAACCATCCTGAGCGCGGGGTCGGCCCTGGCCGACGACGCAGGCGTCAATGCAAACTACGATCGCATGAGCGCCGCCTACGAGGCAGAAGATGCCAGCGCCCTTGAGAAAGTCTACGCGCCAGAGGCGATCGTCTTCCCATCCCAGCCCAACGCACCCTGGGTGGTGGGGCGTGAGCACATCGTCAAAGGCCCCGGCGCTCTTCTTGCAAAAGCGAGATCAGAGCGTGGAGCTCTTCAAATCCGCTTCCGCGTGACCGGCCGACAGACCTTCGGGTCGATCATCATCGATACAGGCCTTTATCGCCTGAGCATCGCCGGTCCAGCCGGCAAGGACAGCGTGCAGGTCGGCAAGTTCATGACTGTGTCAGAGCGCCAGCCGGACGGCACCTGGGCCTTCGTTGCTGACACCGACACGCCGATGCCGACTGCGGCCTGGGACGGGGCGAAGCCGTTTGCCGGCGCCAAGTTCGACCACTGAAACACCCGGGAGAGGCACCATGAAAACCCCCGCGTTGGTACTTGCGGCCCTGCTGCTGGGCACGGCCGTCATGCCTCTGGCTCTGGACCATCAAGCGCTGGGCCGGTCCTCAACCGAGGCAGCCCGGATGATTGATGCAGCCGAACGCAAAGCCGTAATTGAAGAATTTGCCGCACTGCTGCGCGCTCGCTACGTCGATGCCGCCACGGGTTCCCGCTACGCTGCCGCCCTTGAGGGCGCCGCGGCCCGCGGGGACTTTGACGAACTGGCGGATGCGAACGCCTTCGCCGCGCGGTTGACCGATTACGTGCGGGCAGTGTCGCCGGACAAGCATCTGCGGATAAGCGTCGGGGATGTGCCCGAGCGCGGTCGCGGAACGCGTGCACCGCGCCTCCTGCCCGACCTTGAGGCGCGCTGGGTTGCGCCGGGCATCGCCTGGCTTGCCATCAACGCTTCACCTGCCGATCCGGACGTTGCGGCCGAGGCCAAGCGACTCCTTCTCGCTCACGCCGGTGCCCGTGTATTGATCCTCGACCTGCGACAGAACCGCGGCGGGGCAGGGGAGATCATGGACACGCTCTTCCCGTACCTGTTCGAGAAGCCGATACCCCTTCTTCTCATGGACACCCGCGCAGATGCTGAAGCCAGCCTCGGCGCGCCGGACGAGGGGCCATCGCTGCGCCGCGTGGCGTCGCCCGAAAGCGTCGTGCGGCGCGAACATGTGGCAACACCACACGCCAGCGAGAGGCGCTTCTTTAACACCCCGGTTTATGTGCTGACCTCGGCCAGGACCGCATCGGTTGCCGAGGCCATGACACTGGCCCTCAAGCGCACCGGCCGCGCCACCATCGTCGGCGAGACGACGAGCGGGGCCGGACACTACGGCAGCTTCGTGCGTGTGGGAGAGCGCTTCGTCGCCTTCGTGCCGTTCGGGCGAACCATTGATCCGGACACAGGGCGCGGCTGGGAAGGGGTCGGCGTTGCGCCTGACGTGGCCGTGCCTGCGGACCGGGCGCTCGAGACCGCCCTCGAACTTGCGGGCGTCACCGGATGTGGCTCTTACAGCACTTACGCGCCGCTTGGCGTTCGCTGATGTACCCCTTCGTCCTTCGAATTCTTAATGACAAAACACTCATGAGGGCCGCAAGACCCCGGGCTCCGTCCCGGCGCACAAACCGGTCAAAGCGTTCGCCTACCAGCGCACGTGCATGCCGGGTCACCGGTATTTGCTCCCTTTCTACTGCTCCCGGAACAGCTTCCCAGAACTGCAGATCCGGGCACCAGCGGCGGCAGGCCGTCCTTGCGCGCCGCTCGGATCACGGACATCAAGTAGCCGGAAATGACGCAAGTCACCGAGCAGCTTCTGGCCTCGGCCGCTGCAATCCGGTAGCGAAGCTGGCGCAGCTCGATCACCGCGCTTGCGGATCATCAGGCGGGGCCGCGAATTCCCTCCAGCCGCCGCCGAGTGCCTTGTAGAGATTGATGAGATTGCTGAGCCGCATCAGCTTGGAGCGGATCAGGGCTTGCTGCGATCCGTAAAGCGTGCGCTGCGCGTCAAGCAGGGCGAGATTATCATCCTCACCCGCCTTGAGCCGCTGTTCCGCGAGCGCATAGGCGTTGAGGCTTGCCTCGACCCGTTGCGTTTCCGACTGGATTTGAGCGTCCAATGTGCCTTTGCCGGCGAGGCCGTCAGCCACTTCGCGGAAAGCTGACTGGATCGCCCTTTCATAACTGGCGATCTCGATCCTTTTCTGCACTTCCGCACGATCGAGATTGGCCTTCAACGCGCTGCCGCCGAAGATCGGAAGCGGCAGGGTTATGCGCGGCATGAAGCTCCATGCGCCCGATCCCGACGAGAACAGATCGTCCAGGCTGGCGCTCGCCGTTCCCGCCGAGCCGGTCAAGCTGATCGTCGGGAAGAACGCCGCGCGGGCAGCGCCGATATTGGCGTTCGCAGCGCGCAGCGTATGTTCCGCCGCGCGGATGTCGGGGCGGCGTGTGAGAAGGTCTGAAGGCAAGCCAGCGGGCAGATCGGCGGGCATGATCCCGTCGGGCAGCGTGGCGGCCGCATCGAGCCGGGCGGCAAGCTCCGCCGACAGAGGCTCGCCCAGCAGCAGAACCAGCGCATTGCGATCCTGTGCGGCAAGGCGGGTATAGGTCGCACGATCCGACTCTGCCGTGCGTAGCGCCACCTCGGCGCGTTCGAGATCGAGCCGGGCAAGGTTGCCCACCTCGACGAGCTGCTTCGTCAGTGCATAGCTGCGTTCTTGGGTGGCAAGCGTTTCCTTGGCGAGGCGCAGCAGCTCCTGATCGGCGCGCAGCGTCAGATAGGCGTTGGCGACTTCGGCAACAAGGCTCATCTGCGATGCCTGCCGGGTCGCGTCGAGCGCCAGATAGGATTCGAGCGCCTGATCGCTCAAGCTGCGGATGCGACCCCAAAGGTCAAGTTCCCAGGTCGAGGAAGTCACCCCCACCTGATAGCTACGGCGGTTATAGAACAGGTCGGTCGGCAAACGTTGCGCTGTCCCTTCCGCACCGACAGCGATAGTCGGCAGCAGTTCGGATCGCTGGATGCGGTATTGCGCGCGCGCCGCTTCCACATTCAGCGCCGTCACACGAAGGTCGTGATTATTCGCCAGCGCCTTTTCGACCAACTCGTGCAGCAGCGGATCATCGTAAAAGTCTCGCCACCCAATCTCTGCTCCTCCCGCACCGGGATCGGAAGGCTGCGCGCCCTCATAGGCTGCGCCCGTCGGAAACGATGGGCTTACCGGCGCTTCCGGGCGCACATATTTCGGTGTCATAGAGCAGCCGGCAAGCACCGCCGAGCCGAGCAGAAGGGCGAGCTTGCGACTCAGGGCATTCAATCGAGCATTCATATATTTAGCTCCGAAAGCGGGGCCGATGGCTGGCGTGGTCCGCGGCGGGCCGCGAAACGTCGCACGACGACGTAAAAGACGGGAGTGAGGATCAGCCCGAACAGCGTGACCCCGAGCATCCCGGCGAACACGGCGATGCCCATGACGTGACGCATCTCCGCGCCCGCGCCGCTCGCGATCACGAGTGGAATGACGCCGGCGAGAAAGGCAATGGACGTCATCAGGATCGGCCGTAAACGCAGCTTCGCAGCCTCCAGAACCGCCGGCAGCGGCTCCATGCCCTCCTGTTCCTTCGCGCGGGCGAACTCCACGATCAGGATGGCATTCTTGGCGGCCAGGCCGACCAACACGACGAATGCGATCTGCGTGAAGATGTTGTTG
>NZ_DATBUP010000017.1:0-10905 GCF_036515995.1 Pedomonas sp.
ACGTTCATCGAGCGCAACCCCAAGCACGCCCGCACCGCCGATGCCATGTACTGGCTGGCCCGCGTGCAGCTGGTGCAGAAGAAGCACGCGCTGGCGGCCAAGGGTTTTCTGGACACCTACCAGAAGTACCCCAAGGCCACCCGCGCGCCGGACAGCCTGCTTGGGCTGGGCGATGCGCTGGCCGGTCTTGGCAGCCTGAAGGAGGCTTGCCAGGCCTACGACCAGCTGGAGATCGACTATCCGGCGGCAGCCTCGGGCAACCTGAAGACCCGCCTGTCGCAGGGCCGCTCCAAGGCCAAGTGCGGCTGAACGAAAGCGCGTGACTGATTCGGACCCGGTTCTGACGCCTGATGACCTGCGCGCCGCCGTTGAGGCGGTGGCGGGGGGCGCGGGTCTGAAGGAACTGGAAGACACCAACGGGCCAGCGGGCGAAAGCCGGCTGGCCGTTGCCGTTTCCGGGGGAGGCGACAGCCTCGCGCTGGCGCTGCTGGCGGCCGAGGCTTTTCCGGGGCGGGTGACGGGGCTGACGGTGGATCACGGCCTGCGCCCGGACTCGGCGGCGGAGGCGGAGCAGGTGGCCCGCTGGCTGGCGGCCCGGGACATTCCCCACGTCACCCTCCGCTGGGAGGGCGAAAAGCCCGCCGCCAACATTCAGGCCGAGGCGCGGGCGGCGCGGTATCGCCTGCTGGATGACTGGTGCGCCGCCAACGGCGTGCCCGCCGTGCTGACCGCCCACCATCGGGACGATGTGGCCGAGACCTTCCTGATGCGCCTTGAGCGGGGCAGCGGGCTGGCCGGTCTTGCCGCCATTGCTCCGGCGCGGCGCCTGCCGCAGGGCACGTGGCTGCTGCGACCGCTGCTGGACGCGAGCCGGGCGCAGCTGCAGCAGGTGCTTGAGGCGCGGGGGCAGGCGTGGATCGAGGATCCCAGCAACCGCAACGAGCGATTCGCCCGGGCGCGGGTGCGGCGCTGGCTGGCGGAGCAGCTGGAACCAGCGCTGTTCGCGGCCCGCGTTGCTGCGTCGGCTCGCCATCTGGCTGCGGCCAATGACGCGATGGGCTGGGTGGTGCAGCGCCATGTGGATGCCCATGTAAGGGCGGAAGAGACGGCCGGAGGCCTCGTGATTGACGACCTGCGAGGCTTTCTGGAGGTCCCCGACGAGATCGTGCGGCGCGCGCTGGCGCTGTGCCTCGACAGGGTCGGCACCGCCCGTTCGGCCCCACGCGGCGAAGAGCTGGAGCGGCTGATCACGG
Organism: Pedomonas sp.; assembly: GCF_036515995.1. Lineage (NCBI taxonomy): Bacteria > Pseudomonadati > Pseudomonadota > Alphaproteobacteria > Sphingomonadales > Pedomonadaceae > Pedomonas > Pedomonas sp. The sequence continues at coordinate 1,254 of NZ_DATBUP010000017.1, forward strand.
CGCTGCGGCGCGGCCAGAGCGCAACGCTTGGCGGTGCGATCGTGCGGGTGACGCCGAGGCGGGCGAAGATCCTGCCGGAAGGGCCCAGAGCGAGGACGTCAGCGAGGCCGACTGCCGGGCCCGGCGGCCGATCGGGCCGGCAGGGCGAATAGTGCCGTATCCGCAACACGATGGAGCGGCGCGGCTAACAGTCGAATGCTGCAATCCGGTGGTTGTTTCGTGCCGCGGAAAACTTATCTTAGCCAGACGCGGTGAAGAGTCGTACCGCATGAAGCGTAGGATGGATCATGCCTGATAAAAGAGGGCCGAACACCTTGGGCCGAAGCATTGCCTTATGGGCAATCATCATCGTCGTCCTGGTGTTGATGTTCAACATGTTCTCCCCCCAGCAGCAGACCGGGACGGCATCTCAGCTTGCCTACTCGGACTTCCTTGCGCAGGTGGATGAAGGACACGTGCGCGAGGCCCAGATCCGGGGCTCGGAAATCAGCGGCACTCTCAAGGACGGTCAGGCGTTCCGTACCTATGCGCCGGACGATCCCAATCTGGTGGACCGGCTGGCCAACAAGGGCGTGACCTTCCGGGCCGCGCCGGAGGAAAGCCGGAGCCTCCTGATGCAGCTGCTGTTCAACATGCTGCCGTTCCTGCTGGTGCTGGGCATCTGGATCTTCATCATGCGCCAGATGCAGAACGGCGCGGGCCGGGGCGCCATGGGCTTCGGCAAGTCCCGCGCACGGCTGCTCACCGAAAAGCATGGCCGCGTCACCTTCGACGACGTGGCCGGCATCGACGAGGCGCGCGAGGAGCTTCAGGAGATCGTGGACTTCCTGAAGGACCCGCAGAAGTTCCAGCGCCTTGGCGGCAAGATTCCGAAAGGCGCGCTGCTGGTCGGCCCTCCGGGCACCGGCAAGACGCTGCTGGCCCGCGCCATCGCGGGTGAAGCCAACGTGCCGTTCTTCTCCATCTCGGGCTCCGACTTCGTCGAGATGTTCGTGGGCGTCGGCGCGAGCCGCGTGCGCGACATGTTCGAGCAGGCGAAGAAGAACGCGCCGTGCATCATCTTCATCGACGAAATCGACGCCGTGGGCCGCCATCGTGGCGCAGGCCTTGGCGGCGGCAACGACGAGCGCGAGCAGACGCTGAACCAGCTGCTCGTGGAGATGGACGGCTTCGAGGCCAACGACGGCATCATCATCGTGGCGGCCACCAACCGTCCGGACGTGCTGGACCCGGCGCTGCTGCGCCCGGGCCGCTTCGACCGGCAGATCGTGGTGCCGCGCCCCGACATTCAGGGCCGCGAGAAGATCCTCAGCGTTCACATGAAGAAGGTGCCGCTGGCGCCGGACGTGAAGGCGAAGGTGATCGCGCGCGGCACGCCGGGCTTCTCGGGCGCGGACCTTGCCAACCTCGTGAACGAGGCGGCGCTGCTGGCGGCCCGCAAGGGCAAGCGGCTGGTGTCCATGATCGATTTCGAGGACGCCAAGGACAAGGTCATGATGGGCGTCGAGCGCAAGACCATGGCCATGTCCGAAGAGGAGAAGGCGCTGACGGCCTACCACGAGGCAGGCCACGCGCTGGTCGCCCTGCATGAGCCGGCGTCCGACCCGATCCACAAGGCCACCATCATTCCGCGCGGCCGTGCGCTGGGTATGGTGATGCGCCTGCCGGAGCGCGACAGCTACAGCTACCACCGCGACAAGATGTACGCGAACCTCTCGGTGGCCATGGGCGGCCGCGTGGCGGAAGAGCTGATCTTCGGCTACGACAAGGTGACCTCGGGCGCATCGGGCGACATCCAGATGGCGACCTCGCTGTCCCGCACCATGGTGACCCAGTGGGGCATGTCGGACAAGCTCGGCCCGCTGATGTACGGCGAGAACCAGGAAGAGGTGTTCCTCGGCCATTCCATCGCCCGCACCCAGAACGTCTCGGAAGAGACGGCCCGGCTCATCGACGCCGAGGTGAAGCGGATCGTGATGGAGAGCTACGAGCGCGCCAAGTCGATCCTGACCGAGCACAAGGAAGACCTGCACAAGATCGCCAAGGCGCTGCTCGAGTTCGAGACGCTGAATGGCGAGGAGATCAAGGCGCTGATCGAGGGCAAGACCATCGAGCGCCGCGATGTGGAGGACGACACCCCGCCGCCGTCGGCAACCGGCATCTCGGCCGTGCCGAAGACCGGTGGCCGCTCGTTCGGCGATCCGGAGCCCCAGCCTCAGGGTTAACTGGCCTCAGGGTTAATCGGCCCAAGGTTAAGGCATCGGATAACAAGACACTCCCGGTCAAACGGGAATGGCAGTAAGAAAGGCCCCTCTCTCCGGAGAGGGGCTTTTTCGTTTTGAGGGGCAACGCCATGATCGATCTCGACCACGACCGGGCCGCACTGGCGACGTTGCCGGAAGACGCGACCCTTTACCTGCGCCCGACCGGCCTCGGGGCGACGCCGTTCAACGACCCGGCGGCCGTCCGGCGGCTGGCGGGCGGGATGGTGTGGTTCGGCCTCGTGCAGGTGATCGTGCGCCAGGGCAGGCAACGGCGCGCCAGCGTCGTGGTGCCGGTCGGCGAGATGGAGCGGCTGATCGAGGCGCTGCCGCCGGTGCACCGGGAGCGGGCGGCCCGGCAATGGCAGGCACTGCGGGCGCCGCGCCCGGCGCTCGACATGGGCCACGGCAAGACGCTGCCGTTCGACCGGCCGACGGTGATGGGCATCCTCAACGTGACGCCGGACAGCTTCTCGGACGGCGGCAAGCATACGGATGCCGCCATCGCCGCCGACACGGCCTGGGCGATGCGCGAGGCGGGCGCTGCCGTCATCGACATCGGCGCGGAGACGACCCAGCCGGGCTCGAAGGCGGTGTGGGAAGGCGATGAGATCGAGCGGATGCGCCCGGTGCTGGAGCGCCTCGCCAACCAGCCGGTGCCGTGGTCGGCCGATACCCGCAAGGCCGCCGTCATGCGTTTCGCGCTGGAGCACGGCGTTGGCATCATCAACGACGTCTCGGCGCTGGAATACGACCCCGAGGCAGTACGGGTGGTGGCGAACAGCGGCGTGCCCGTCGTGCTGATGCACTATCAGGGCGACCCGCAGACCATGCAGGTGAGCCCCCGCTACGATGACGCGCTGCTGGATGTGTTCGACTGGCTGGAGGCCCGCATCGACGCCTGCGTGGCGGCGGGCATCGCACGGGAGAAGATCATCCTCGATCCCGGCATCGGCTTCGGCAAGACCGTGCGGCACAATCTAGAGATCCTGAACGGCCTCGGCCTCTACCATGCGCTCGGATGCCCGATCCTGCTGGGCGTCAGCCGCAAGCGGTTCATCGCCGCCCTCTCGCGCGAGGAACCGGCAACCGAGCGTCTGCCGGGCAGCCTTGCCGTTGCCATTCAGGGCGCGGCGCAGGGCGTTCAGATGTTCCGCGTGCACGACGTGGCCGAGACGGTGCAGGCGCTGAAGATCTGGCAGGGCCTGCAGGACATCGCACTGATGCCGCCCGGGGCGTGAGGGTTTCTCCCGGCTGACGCTTTGTCGTTTTCAGGAGTATGTTCGCAGGAGGGGCTTGCCCTCCTGCACCTCCCCTTCGTTTGGGGAGCCGCTCTCGAGCAGGGCGGAACCTCAGGTTAGACAGCACGGCCAAAAATATGGACCGCGCATGGTCTTGCCCGTTGTGCCTTCTTGCAGGGGTGAATGGGCGGTGTTTCGGGAGCCTGTCTTGGCAAGCTGTGCGCAGGTCAGCCTAATCCGCTCTTATAAATGTCCAGCATGACACTTTGCCCGATGAATTCATCGGGCGCGTGTGCGGGCACGAAATGGCGTCCGCGCGTCGGGAGGTTGTGCGGTAGGGAAAGTGCGTGGTGTGTCGACTGCTCGGGGCTCGGCTTCAAGGGAGTGCGGACAGAGGCGGAGATGGCACCTGCTTGGCGGAGCGCCTGCTCGATAAGGTTGCCCATAGTGGGGTTATTGGGCGGCGAGGGTGCTCGACGGGGAGGTTGGCGGGCAGGGCTCCTCTCCTGAGTTATTCGGCGTGCGCGTTTCCAGCGGGCAAGGGGCTGATGAAGGGGGCGACCCTTTTAGGCCTCCCTTTCCGGAGAAGAGCCTGAATCACCCCCGCAGAACGAAGGGGTGCGGGGGTCCGAGACCCCTGCAAAAAAGAAACCCGTCAGGAGCTGATGCTCTCGTTCATTAAAATCATTTTAAAAAGATGAGGCGGGTTAGAAGGTTAGAGCGGGAAGGCGGGGGCGGGGCGTGGCCAAAGCAGACCCGCGGTCGGAAAGCCGCCCGTTGGAAAGCTGGACAGTGGGGAAATCTGCCCGGCGGGAAAGCTGGGCGGTTTGCGGCGTTGTCCTTCCTGTTCCGGTGTTGCCTGTTTCGGTAGCGGTTGTGGTTGCTGCGGTGTGCGGTCCGTCACCTCTCCGAGACGATGGCGTAGCGTGGGGAGGAAGGCGATGAGCCGTAAGCTGACAGGCGGCCGTAAGCCGTTTGGAACGGGGCGGGCGCTGAGAGTTATGGGTGCGCTGGTTGCGCTGGGTGCGGGCCTGATGGCCGGGCCGGCGCTGGCGCAGGAAGCGGGATCCGAGGGGCGGGTGTCGCTGGGCGCGACGGCGGGGACGCTCGGCATCGGGCCGGAGGCGGGATACCGCTTCAGCTCGCTGTTCGGCGTGCGCGCCAATGCGGGCTGGTTCCGCTGGGACGAAGACTTCGATATCGATGACGTGGACTACAACGGCAAGCTCAAGCTCAACTCCGTCGGCCTGATGGCGGACCTCTATCCGTTCAGGAACAAGTTCCGCGTCTCGGTCGGCGCGCGGATCGCCGACAACAAGGTGCGGCTGCGGGCGGCACCGTCCGAGCCGGTGACGATCGGCAACCAGGTGTATACGCCGCAGGAGATCGGCACGCTGCGGGGCGACGTGGAGACGAACAGGTTCGCCCCCATGGTGGCCATCGGTTACGCCGGGCGGCTGGCGCCCGGCTGGTCAGTGGGGATCGAGGCGGGCGCCCTGTTCCACGGCCGCCCGGAAATGGGCGAGCTGACCGCCACGGGCCTGCTGGCGGACAATCCGCAGTTCCAGAAGGACCTGCGGCAGGAGATCGACGACATCGAAGACGAGGTGGAGAAGTACAAGGTCTACCCCGTGGTGCAGGTCAGCATATCCTACCGTTTCTGATGCGGCTCGTTTCATGCGCTGTGGTTCACGGTCTGCGGCCCCTTGCGCGCGACCGGGCGCGGCTGGCTGCGTCGCGGCTGGCCGCCGGCGGATGCTATGCTACCTCTGGACATGAGTGACGTGGCGGCGGCTTCAGGAGGCTTGAATGGCGGATGACCGGAGCAGCGATCGGGACGATGACCGGCTGACCGGCCGGATTGCCCGCTATGCGCGGGTCGGCACGGCGATGGGCGGGCTCGCCGCGCGCTTCGCCGCCAACCGGGTGCTGGGCACGCCGCTGGATCAGGCGCGCCACGCCGGGCAGATCCGCGCCTCGCTCGGCAACCTCAAGGGACCGGTGATGAAGCTGGCCCAGCTGCTCTCCACCATTCCCGACGCGCTGCCGCCGGAATATGCGCAGGAGCTGGCCCACCTGCAGGCCAATGCGCCCTCCATGGGAGGAAGCTTCGTGCGCCGCCGGATGCGCACGGAACTGGGCGACGACTGGCGCGAGCGGTTCGCAAGGTTCGAGGAGCAGGCGGCGGCCGCGGCCTCGCTGGGGCAGGTGCACCGGGCGATCGGGCACGACGGGCGGGCGCTGGCGGTCAAGCTGCAATACCCGGACATGGGCTCGGCGGTGGAGGCGGACCTGAAGCAACTGGACGTGGTGCTGGGGCTGTACCGCGCCTATGACAGCTCGGTCGATGTCTCGGAAATCCGCCACGAGCTGGCGGACCGGCTGCGGGAAGAACTGGATTACGAGCTGGAGGCCGGGCGGATGCGGCTGTACCGGCTGATGCTGGAGGGGGAGCCGGGCGTGCATGTGCCCGAGCCGGTGCCCGAGCTGTCAACGCGGCGGCTGCTGACCATGACCTGGCTGGAAGGCCAGCCGATCCTCACCTACAAGCAGGCGGATCAGGAGACCCGAAACCGCATCGCCATCAACCTGTTCCGGGCGTGGTACGTGCCGTTTCACCGCTATGGCGTCATCCACGGCGACCCGCATCTGGGGAATTACGCCGTGCGGCCGGACCTGACCATCAATCTGCTGGACTTCGGCTGCGTGCGCATCTTTCCGCCGCGGTTCGTGGGCGGGGTGCTGGACCTCTACAGGGCGCTCCGGGACGGGGACGAGCAGCTGGCGGTGCACGCCTATGAAACCTGGGGCTTCCGCAATCTCTCCCGCGAGCTGATCGAGACGCTGAACATCTGGGCGAGCTTCGTCTACAGCCCGCTGATGGAAGACCGGCCGCGGCTGATCAATGCGGCGGAAAAGCCGGGCGATTATGGCCGGGAACAGGCAGCCAAGGTACATGCCCGCCTGCGCGAGCTGGGGCCGGTGCAGCCGCCGCGCGAGTTCGTGTTCATGGACCGGGCCGCCGTAGGGCTGGGCGGGGTGTTCCTGCACCTGCAGGCCGAGGTGAACTGGTACCGCCTGTTTCAGGACATCGTCGAGGGATTCGACGTGGCGGCGCTGGAGCGCGCGCAGGCGGATATCTTGCGGGCCGCGGGGCTGCCTCCGGCCCCGGCGTCAACCTAGCAACTGCGACGGCAAATCACACCCACGATATCCTCCTAGTTTGGGTAGGTTCGCGCTCCGGTTGTCCGGGGTGTTTGCGAGCCGCGTACGGCATTTGTACGGATGAAAATATTTTAAATTCAATGGCTTATTGTGCGGCAACCCACAATTTGATGAGCAAGGCCATTGCGCAAGTCTGCAATAAAATTTCAAAAACCGGGGGTTGCAAATAAAGAATACTTCGCTCAATAACGTGCGCGCCTCGTCAGGCTTTCGCTTGGCTTGGCGGCGCGCTTTGCTATGGTGCGCCGCCTAGTTCGATTACGGAGTTTTACGGCAATGTCAGAGAGCAACTTCGATATTCGTGATCACAAGCGGACCTACGAGGGCTTCGTCGGCCTGACCAAGTGGGGGACCATCGCTGTGTGTCTGCTGCTGATCGGGATGGCTGTGTTTCTTGTGAACTAACCTCCGATCCAGAGGGGGGGGGACATTGATGAAGATTGCGGTGGTGAAGGAAGTCCGCGCCGCCGAACGGCGAGTTGCGGCCACACCAGAGACCATAAAAAAGCTCAAGGGCCTGGGTTTCGACCTGGCAGTGGAAACTGGTGCCGGCGCGCTGTCGTACATCGCGGACGCAGACTACGAAGCGGCCGGTGCGTTTGTTGGGGACCGTGCCTCGGTTCTCAATGGCGCCGGCATTATCCTGAAGGTTCAGGGCCCGAATGCTGACGAACTGGCTGGCTACCCTCGCGGTGCCGTGCTGGTGGCCAGCCTCAACCCGTACCAGAACCGGGACCTGATGCAGGCCTATGCCAATGCCGGTCTGACGGCCATGGCCATGGAATTCATGCCGCGCATTACGCGCGCGCAGTCCATGGACATCCTCTCCTCGCAATCGAACCTCGCGGGCTACAAGGCCGTGCTCGACGCGTGCGAGCATTTCGGCCGGGCCCTGCCGATGATGATGACCGCTGCCGGCACCATTCCGGCGGCCAAGGCCTTCGTCATGGGCGCGGGCGTGGCGGGGCTTCAGGCCATCGCCACCGCCAAGCGCCTGGGCGCGATCGTGTCTGCGACCGACGTGCGTCTGGCGGCGAAGGAACAGGTGGAATCCCTCGGCGGCAAGTTCGTCATGGTCGAGGACGAGGAAACCCGTCAGGCAGAGACCTCGGGCGGCTACGCCAAGGAAATGTCAGACGCCTACAAGGCCAAGCAGGCGGCCCTGATCGCGGACACCATCCGCAAGCAGGACATCGTCATCACCACCGCCCTCATTCCGGGCCGCGCCGCGCCGCGTCTCGTGTCGGCGGACATGGTGCGCTCCATGCAGCCGGGTTCGGTGATCGTCGATCTGGCGGCCGAGCAGGGCGGCAACTGCGAACTGACGCAGCCGGGCGAGGTGGTGACCACCCCGAACGGCGTGACCATCGTTGGTCACCGCAACGTGCCGAGCCGTCTGGCAGCCAATGCCTCGGCGCTGTTCTCGCGCAATCTCTTCAACTTCCTGGCCGCATTCCACGACAAGGAAGCCAAGAGCATCGCCTGGAACTGGGACGATGAAATCCTGAAGGCGATCGTCGTCACCCGCGAAGGCGCGGTGGTGCATCCGGGTCTGCAGGGCTGAGGGGCGAGTCATGGATTTCATCGGACAGCTTTCGATCTTCGTGCTGGCGATCTTCGTCGGCTATTACGTCGTGTGGTCGGTCACCCCGGCCCTTCATACCCCGCTCATGGCCGTGACCAACGCGATCTCCTCGGTGATCGTGGTGGGCGCGCTCATCGCAGCGGCTCCCGCCGACTGGACCCTGGCCAAGTGGCTCGGTCTCATCGGCGTGGCGCTGGCCGCGGTGAACATCTTCGGCGGCTTCGCCGTCACCCAGCGCATGCTGGCCATGTACAAGAAAAAAGAGAAGAAGTGAGGCGGGGATGGTACAAGCTAACTCTGTAGTGGAGCACACTGCCGCAGCGACGGTTGCCGGCGTGCCCGCGTGGGTCGCGCTGGCTTATCTGGCCTCGGGCGTCCTCTTCATCCTGGCGCTGCGCGGGCTCTCCAGCCCGACCACCAGCCGCCAGGGCAACTTCTTCGGCATGCTCGGCATGCTCATTGCTGTCGTCACCACGCTGGTGACGCATGAACTGGCGAGCCTGCCGGAAATCGGCGGCGCGCTCGTGATCGGCGGCGGCATCGGCTACATCATCGCCCAGCGCATCGCCATGACGGCGATGCCGCAGCTGGTGGCCGCGTTCCACTCGCTGGTGGGTCTGGCCGCGGTGCTGGTGGCGGCGGCCGCCTATTCGAACCCGGAAGCCTTCGGCATCGGCACGGCGGACAACATCAACGTGGTCAGCCGCATTGAGATGAGCCTCGGCATCGCCATCGGCGCGATCACCTTCTCGGGCTCGGTCATCGCCTTTGCCAAGCTGAATGGCAACATGTCGGGCGCGCCGATCATGCTGCCGGGGCGCCATGTCATCAACATCGGCATCCTGGCGGCGATTGTCGGCCTTGTTGCCTACTTCTGCATGGACCAGTCCCCGACGGTGTTCTGGACCATCACGGCCCTGTCGTTCCTCATCGGCTTCCTGCTGATCATCCCGATCGGCGGCGCGGACATGCCGGTGGTGGTGTCGATGCTGAACAGCTACTCGGGCTGGGCGGCGGCGGCCATGGGCTTCACGCTGCAAAACTCGGCCATGATCATCACCGGCGCGCTGGTGGGCTCCTCGGGCGCGATCCTGTCGTACATCATGTGCAAGGGCATGAACCGCAGCTTCATCTCGGTGATCGCGGGCGGCTTCGGCGCGGATGCGGCGGCAGCGGCAGGCGGCCCGAAGGTCGATCGGCCGATCAAGCAGGGTTCGGCGGAAGATGCGGCCTTCATCATGAAGAATGCCTCTTCGGTCATCATCGTGCCGGGTTACGGCATGGCGGTGGCGCAGGCCCAGCACGCGCTGCGCGAACTGGCCGACATGCTGAAGGACGAG
>NZ_DATBUP010000018.1:0-2420 GCF_036515995.1 Pedomonas sp.
AATTAAGGGGCTGATCGCAGGGGCCGGGTACAGCAGGAGGTCGGGAAAGGGCCAATGTTCGCACGTTTCTTCATTGACCGGCCCGTCTTCGCCATTGTGATCGCGTTGGCCATCACCATTGCCGGTATTCTGGCGGTTCGCTCATTGCCCATCGAGCAATACCCTTCCGTCGCGCCGCCATCGCTGACCATCTCGGCCGCCTATCCGGGCGCGGATGCGGAAACGCTGGAGCAGAACGTCACTGCCGTGATCGAGCCGGAGCTGAACGGCGTGGAGGGCTTCCTCTACATGAGTTCCACCAGTTCCTCGAACGGTTCGGTCTCCATAACGGTGACGTTCGAGAGCGGTACGAACATCGACGTGGCTCAGATGGAGGTGCAGAACCGTCTGAGCCGCGTGGAGGCTCGGCTTCCAGAGGAAGTGCGGCGGCAGGGTATTCAGGTCAATCAGGCGTCATCAGGCTTTCTGATGATCGTGGCGCTGACCTCGCCGGGCGGCACGCTGAGCGCGCTGGACCTGGGCAACTATGCCAACACCCGGATCATCGACCAGCTGCGGCGGGTGCCCGGCGTCGGAGACGTGCGTCTGTTCGGGTCGGAATACGCCATGCGCATCTGGCTCGACCCGGAGCGACTGGCCAGCTTCAACATGTCTCCGGCCGAGGCACTGGCGGCCGTGCAGGAGCAAAACTCGCAGTCCGCCGGCGGGCAGATCGGCGGGCAGCCTTCCCTGCCGAACCAGCAGCTGAATGCGACCATCATCACCCAGCGCCGCCTGACGACGCCGGAGGAGTTCGGCCAGATCATCCTCAGGGCCAACCCGGACGGCTCGGCGGTACGGCTGGCGGATGTCGCGCAGGTGGAACTGGGCGCGCAGAGTTATGAAAGCACCTCTCGTCTGAACCGCAACCCGATGGGCGGCATGGCCATTCAGCTCGCCACCGGCGCGAACGCGCTGGAAACCGCCGAGGCGGTGAAGCAGCGCATGGCGGAACTGGAGAAGGATTTTCCGGAGGACATGACGTGGCGGGTGCCCTACGACACCTCGCCCTTCATTCAGATCTCCGTGGAATCGGTGCTGCACACCTTGATCGAGGCGGTCGTCCTCGTCTTCCTCGTGATGTATCTGTTCCTGCAGAACCTGCGAGCGACCATCATCCCCACCATCGTGGTGCCGGTTGCGCTTCTGGGGGCATGCGTGGGACTAGCGGCGCTGGGTTACTCGATCAATGTGCTCAGCCTGTTCGCCATGGTGCTGGCCATCGGCATTCTCGTCGATGACGCTATCGTCGTGATCGAGAACGTCGAGCGCATCATGACCGAGGAGGGCCTTTCCCCGCGCGAGGCGACCTACAAGGCCATGGGACAGATTGTGGGAGCCATCATCGGCATCACGCTGGTGCTGGTGGCGGTGTTCATTCCCATGGCCTTCTTCCCCGGCACGGTGGGCGGAATCTACCGGCAGTTCTCGATCACGCTGGCGCTCTCCATCGCCTTCTCGGCGCTGCTGGCACTGACGCTGACGCCCGCCCTGTGCGCTCTCATGCTCAAGCCGACGCACGGCCATGGCGAGCAGAAGCAGGGTTTGCTGGGCCGGTTCTTCGGCGGCTTCAACCGCTGGTTCGGGCGTACGACCGACCGTTACCAAAGCCGGATCGGGAGTCTCGTCCGCCGTCCGCTGCGGTGGATGGCGGTCTATGCCCTGCTGACCGCGGTCGTGGCCTGGCTGTTCACGTCCCTGCCGAGCAGCTTCCTGCCTGAGGAGGATCAGGGCTTCCTCATCACTGTCATTCAGGCACCACCTGGGGCAACGCAGCAGCGCACCCTCGCCGTAGTGGAGCAGGCGGAGGACTATTATCTCTCCCAACCCCAGGTTGACGGCGTCATCGGTATCCTCGGCTTCAGCTTTTTCGGCAGCGGCCAGAACGCCGCCATGATGTTCATCGACCTCAAGGACTGGGACGAGCGGCCGGGAACTGAAAACCACGCCTCCACCGTGGCTGGCAAGGCGATGGGCGCGCTCGCCCAGATCAAGGAGGCCATGATCTTCGCGCTGAGCCCGCCGGCGATTCCTGAACTGGGCACGGCCAGCGGCTTCAGCTTCCGGTTGCAGGACCGTACCGGGCAGGGTCACGCGGCGCTCATTGCGGCGCAGAACCAGCTGCTGGGTCTTGCCGCGCAAAGTCCGGTCCTCTCCGGCGTGCGGCCGGAAGGGTTGCAGGACAGCCCGCAGGTGAGAGTGCTGGTGGATCGCATTCAGGCCCGCGCGCTTGGCGTCAACATTGGAGATATCAACAACACGCTCGCCATCGCCTTCGGGTCCGGCTACGCCAACGACTTCAATCGGGAAGGCCGCGTGCTGCGCGTGCTGTTGCAGGCAGAGGCCGCGCAGCGCATGACGCCGACGGATATTCTAGACCT
>NZ_DATBUP010000019.1:0-14185 GCF_036515995.1 Pedomonas sp.
CAACCTGCCGCGCCTGCTGGCCACCGACAACCGCGTGGTCGTTACGGTCGGCAAGACCGTGAAGCTGCTCATCACTGCCTCCGATGTGATCCACTCGTGGGCCATTCCGTCGTTCTTCTTGAAGATGGACGCCGTTCCGGGCCGTATCAACGAGACCTGGTTCAAGGCTGACAAGCCGGGCATCTACTACGGCCAGTGCTCCGAACTGTGCGGCATCCGCCACGCCTTCATGCCGATCATGGTGGAAGTCGTGACTGAGGATCAGTTCGCCGCGTGGCTTGAAGAAGCCAAGACCAAGTTCGCGTCCGCTTCTGCCCCGACGCAGTTTGCTTCAGCCGACGTGACCGTGCGGCAGTAAGTTCGAGATACGGAGTACATGATGGCAAGCGCCACAGCACACGCTCACGACGAGCACGCGCACGACCACCCGAGGGGTTGGCGTCGCTGGGTGATGTCCACCAACCACAAGGACATCGGCATTCTCTATCTTATTTTCGCGATCGTTGCCGGTATCGTTGGCGGCGGTCTGTCGGGCTTCATGCGTGAAGAGCTGATGCAGCCGGGCATGCAGGTCCTGACCGGCCTGACCGACGGCGACATCGACCGCGCCTACCACATGTGGAACATGATGATCTCCGCCCACGGCGTGATCATGGTGTTCTTCATGGTTATGCCTGGCCTCATCGGCGGTTTCGGCAACTACTTCCTGCCGATCATGATCGGCGCTCCGGACATGGCGTTCCCGCGCCTCAACAACATCTCGTTCTGGCTGCTGCCGCCGTCGCTGATCCTCGCGATCATGTCGATGTTCGTTGAAGGCCCGGCTGGCCAGACCGGTTTCGGTGGCGGCTGGACCGCTTATCCGCCGCTCTCGACCGCAGGCCACGCAGGCCCGGCAACGGACTTCATCATCCTTGCCCTCCACCTGTCCGGCGCTTCGTCGATTCTCGGCGCGATCAACTTCATCACCACCGTGTTCAACATGCGCGCTCCGGGCATGACGCTGCACAAGATGCCGCTGTTCGCCTGGTCGATGCTGGTCACGGCCTTCCTGCTGCTGATCTCGCTGCCGGTTCTGGCTGGCGCCATCACCATGCTGCTGACCGACCGCAACTTCGGCACCACCTTCTTCGATCCGGCTGGTGGCGGCGACCCGGTTCTGTACCAGCACCTGTTCTGGTTCTTCGGTCACCCCGAAGTGTACATCATGATTCTGCCGGCCTTCGGCATCATCAGCCACATCGTGTCGACCTTCTCGCGCAAGCCGGTGTTCGGTTACCTGGGCATGGCCTACGCAATGGTCGCCATCGGCGTCGTCGGCTTCGTCGTGTGGGCTCACCACATGTACACCGCCGGCCTGGACGTCGACACCAAGGCCTACTTCACCGCTGCAACCATGATCATCGCGGTCCCGACGGGCGTGAAGATCTTCTCGTGGATCGCCACCATGTGGGGCGGCTCGATCACCTTCGAGCTTCCGATGCTCTGGGCGATCGCGTTCATCTTCCTGTTCACCGTTGGCGGCGTGACCGGCGTCGTGCTCTCCAACGCCGGTATCGACCTGGCCATGCACGACACCTACTACGTGGTTGCGCACTTCCACTACGTGCTGTCGCTGGGTGCCGTGTTCGCGATCTTCGCGGGCTGGTACTACTGGATCGGCAAGATGTCTGGCCGCGCCTACAGCAACATCCTCGGCCACCTGCACTTCTGGCTGATGTTCATCGGCGTGAACATGATCTTCTTCCCGCAGCACTTCCTGGGTCTGCAGGGCATGCCGCGCCGTATTCCTGACTATCCGGATGCCTTCGAGTACTGGAACATGGTGTCCAGCTGGGGCTACCGCGTCACGATCATCGGCATGGTCTTCTTCTTCCTGAACGTCATCTACACGCTGGTCGCTGGCCGCCGCGTTGGTGACAACCAGTGGGGCGAAGGCGCGACGACGCTGGAGTGGACTCTGTCCTCGCCGCCGCCGTTCCACCAGTTCGAGACCCTGCCGAAGATCAAGTAAGCAGGCTTGGATAAGGAAACCAAGACGGTGAACAGTTCCGTCACATCTCCTGCCATGACGGCCTCGGCGCACAGCGCCGAGGCCGAATGGCTCGGCCTCGCCACCAGCGGGTCGCTGGCGACGTGGCGTGACTATTTCCAGTTGCTTAAGCCGCGCGTTGTGAGCCTGGTGGTGTTTACCGGGTTCTGCGGCCTCCTGATCGCGCCGGGATCGATCAACCCGATCCTCGCCGCCGTCGCCATCCTCTGCATCGCAGTGGGTGCGGGTGCGGCCGGTGCGTTCAACATGTGGTACGAGGCGGAATCCGATGCTCTCATGCGTCGGACCGCCAACCGGCCGATCCCGGCCGGAAAGATCGCCAAGCCCGAGGCGCTGGCATTCGCCGTGACGCTTGCAGGGGCATCCGTCGTCCTGATGGCTCTGGCCACAAACTGGGTGGCGGCCGGCCTGCTGCTGTCCTCCATTTTCTACTACACCCACATCTATACGGTGTGGCTGAAGCGGCGCACGCCGCAGAACATCGTCATTGGCGGCGGAGCCGGAGCGTTCCCGCCGGTGATCGGCTGGGCAGCCGTGACGGGCGACGTCACCCTGATGCCGGTTCTGCTGTTCGCCATCATTTTCCTGTGGACCCCGCCGCACTTCTGGGCCCTCTCGCTGTTCGTGAAGGGTGATTACGAGCGCGCCGGGATCCCGATGCTGCCGGTGGTTGCGGGCGAATCCGTGACCCGGCTGCAGATCTGGCTGTATACGTGGCTGCTGGTTGCCGCCTCCATCGCGCCGTGGCCGCTGGGCCTTGCCGGCAGCGTTTATGGCGTCAGCGCCTGTGCCCTTGGTGCCCTGTTCCTTGCAGGCGCATTCCGAGTGTGGCGCGGCGATGACATGAAGGCCTGCAGGCAGCTCTTCGCCTACTCCATCCTGTACCTGTTCGTTCTGTTCGGCGCGCTTGTTGCCGACTACTTCCTCGGGAGGGTCCTGTGAGCGATACGCCGAATCCGAAAAAGAACCTGCGCGGCCGCAACATTGCGCTGGCACTGGCTTTGTTCGCGTTTGTGGTGATCGTTTACCTGGTCTCGATCGCCCGGATGGGAGGAGCGTCATGACCCAGAACGACACCAACCTGAACCGCAGCAACCGACGCGTTGCGCTCATCGCGGCAGGCATCGTGGCGGGCATGACCGGTATGGCGTTCGCCGCCGTGCCGCTCTACCAGATGTTCTGCCAGGTGACCGGCTTTGCCGGCACCACGCAGCGCGCTGAAGCCGCCGCCGGCGCCGTTGAAGGCACGACGATTACCGTTCGCTTCGACGCCAACGTCAATCAGGGCCTGCCGTGGAAGTTCCACCAGGTTCAGAACACCCAGACGTTGAAGATCGGCGAGCAGGGGCTGGCCTACTACAAGGCCACCAACCTCAGCGACCAGCCGGTGACGGGCACGGCCACGTTCAACGTGACCCCCGACATCGCGGGCAGCTACTTCAACAAGATTGAGTGCTTCTGCTTTACCGAGCAGTTGCTCGAGCCTGGGCAGAGTGTCGACATGCCTGTGGTCTATTTTATCGACCCGGCGATTCTCGACGATCCCCATGCAAACAAGATCAGCGAGATCACGCTGAGCTATACATTTTACAAAGTGGACAAACCGGCCGTAGCTCGGCAACAGGTGACTGGGGCAACCGCACCGGCCGTTGGGGCGACGCGAATCTGAGAGAAGGACCGTTAGTAATGGCGGCTGCAAAAAATCACGATTACCATATCATTGACCCGAGCCCGTGGCCGATCATCGCCGCGTTCTCTGCGTTCGCAGCGGCGCTTGGCGGTATTTTCTGGATGCGTGATGCTTCGTGGGCTCCGTGGGTGTTCGGCCTGGGCATTGCCGGCATCCTCTACACCATGTACGCATGGTGGACGGACGTCGTTCAGGAGGCCGAAACCGGCCACCACACCCCGGTTGTCCAGCTCCACCACCGCTATGGCGTGATCCTGTTCATCGCCTCCGAAGTCATGTTCTTCGTCGCGTGGTTCTGGGCCTACTTCAACTTCTCGCTGTTCCCGGAAGGCTACGAGGCGATCAGCACCGCAACGGGCGGCGTGTGGCCGCCGAAGGACATCGAGATCCTCGATCCCTTCCTGTACCCGCTGCTGAACACCCTGATCCTGCTGCTGTCGGGCACCACCCTGACCTGGGCGCACCATGCCCTGATCCACGGTGACCGCCAGGGCCTGAAGAACGGCCTGATCTGCACCATCGTGCTGGGCGTGATTTTCTCAGGCGTTCAGGTTTACGAGTACATGCACGCGGCCTTCGCCTTCTCGGGCCACGTCTATGGCGCGACCTTCTACATGGCGACCGGTTTCCACGGCTTCCACGTGTTCGTCGGCACCATCTTCCTGATCGTCTGCCTGTTCCGTGCCAACGCCGGTCACTTCAAGCCGAACCACCACTTCGGTTTCGAAGCTGCCGCCTGGTACTGGCACTTCGTTGACGTGGTGTGGCTGTTCCTGTTCCTCGCCATCTACGTGTGGGGCAGCAACTTCGGCGCGGCCGTGATCGGTCACTAAGACCGGACGCCACGCTGGTAAAAAGACGCGCCCCGGGCCTATGTCCGGGGCGTTGTTTTTTGGGAGACGGTTGATGAGGCGCCTTGTTCCTGTTGTGCCGACGATCATGGTGGCCGCCATGCTGGCGGTGCTGGTCAGTCTCGGCCTCTGGCAGATCGACCGGATGCACCAGAAGGAAGAGATGCTGGCGCATTACCGCGCCAACAGCCTTGCCGCGCCCGCGCCGCTGCCCGCCGCCATGGCGGATCCCGAGAACCACGCCTTTCGCACCGCGCTGCTGAACTGCACGTTCGAGGGCGAGGCGGTACTCTCCCCCGGCGCAAGCGTGAGCGGCAAGGCAGGACAGCATGTCTATGCCCTGTGCCGGGACGAGGGACGGGCGGACCGGGTTGTCGTCGACCTCGGCTGGGTGCCGTTTCAGGCGCAGGTTCCGGCCGTTGACGGCCTGAGCGCGACAGTCGAGGGTGTGGTGCGGCCGTGGGCAGGCCACACGGCGATGGAAAAGCTGAGCGGCTCTGCCCGTGTTTCGCCGGAGTCGTTCCGGGCAGATGCGCCGATCGCGCCGGTTTTCGTGCAGGCGGAGCGACTCGTGCCGGCGGGCGGCAGCGTGTTCCCGCAGACTCAACCAAGCCCGCTTCGCCCGGAAGCCATCCCGAATAACCACCGATCCTACGCCATTCAGTGGTTTCTTTTTGCCGGGACGCTACTGGCGATATATGGGGTTTACGTTTACCGCTGGCGCAGGTTGCAGCGGTAAACCGGCGGAGATACAGTCCGCCGCTCTTAATTTCTGATTCGGTGACGGTAACGTGAAATATATTAGCACGCGGGGCAACGCTCCGGTCCTGAACTTCAAGGAAGTGACCCTGGCGGGCCTCGCACGCGATGGCGGCCTTTACGTTCCCGAGACGATTCCGCAGTTCTCTGCCGATGACATCCGCGCCATGGCCGGGCTTTCCTACGTGGAAACCGCCGTGCGCGTGTTGATGCCGTATCTCAGCGATTCCATCGGTGAGGACGACCTGCGCGCCCTTTTGACGGAAGCCTACGGGCAGTTCGACCACAAGGCGATCGCCCCGCTCAAGCAGCTGGATTCGCGCAACTGGATCCTCGAGCTGTTCCACGGCCCGACGCTGGCGTTCAAGGACTTCGCCCTTCAGGTACTGGGCCTGCTGTTCGAGCGCTTCCTGGCCGAAGAGAAGCAGCACATGACCGTGGTCGGCGCGACCTCGGGCGATACCGGCTCGGCCGCGATCCATGCCCTTGCCGGCCGCGACAACGTCGACATCTTCATGCTGCATCCGCTGGGCCGCGTGTCCGAAGTGCAGCGCCGCCAGATGACCACCGTCATGGCGCACAACGTGCACAACATCGCCATCGAGGGCACGTTCGACGACTGCCAGGCGCTGGTGAAGGCCATGTTCAACGACCAGCCGTTCCGGGACAAGTTCCGGCTGTCGGCGGTGAACTCGATCAACTGGACCCGCCTGCTGGTGCAGGTGGTGTACTACTTCTACGCGGGCGTTCGCCTCGGCGCGCCGGACCGCAAGCTGGTGTTCTCGGTGCCGACCGGCAACTTCGGCGACGTGTTCGCGGGCTACATCGCCAGCCGCATGGGCCTGCCGGTGGAGCAGCTGATCGTCGCCACCAACGTGAACGACATTCTGCACCGCGCGCTGAGCGAGGGCGACTATTCGGTGGGCTCGGTGCAGCCGACCTCCTCGCCGTCCATGGACATTCAGGTGTCCTCCAACTTCGAGCGTCTGCTGTTCGATCTGCACGGCCGGGATGGCGCGGCGCTGCGCGCCACAATGGAAGGCTTCGAGAAGAGCCGCCGCATGAACCTGACCGCTGAGCAGCGGGCAGAGGCGGCCAAGCTGTTCACCTCCTTCCGTGCCGACGAGGACGAGACGGCCTACACGCTGCGTCAGGTCTCGACCGACAGCGGGCTGATTCTCGACCCGCACACCGCGGTGGGCGTGGCCGCCGCCTGGGCCAAGGCCCCGCAGGGGAGCGCCCCGGTTGTCACCCTCTCGACCGCGCATCCGGCCAAGTTCCGGGATGCCGTCGAGCGCGCCACCGGCCAGCGACCCGCGCTGCCGCCGCGCGTTCAGGGCGTGTTCGACCGTGAAGAGCGTTACGACGTGCTGCCGAATTCCCTCGAGGCGATCGAATCCTTCATCGCCGAGCGGGTCTAAGGCCGAACGGATCAGGGAATGACACTCAACGTATCGACGCTGCCCAACGGGCTGCGTGTTGCAAGTTTGGATATGCCGGGGCTGGAGACGGCCGCGGTGGGGTTGTACGTCGATACGGGAAGCCGGTTCGAACCTGCGCCTGCCCATGGCGTTGCCCATATGCTGGAGCATATGGTGTTCAAGGGCACGCGCAGGCGCTCGGCCCGGCAGATCGCCGAGGAGATCGAGGCGGTCGGCGGCATTCTGAACGCCTACACCAGCCGGGACCAGACCACGTTCTACGCCCGCATTCTGGCGCAGGACATGCCGCTCGGCATCGATCTGGTCTCGGACCTGATCACCGAGCCCGCGCTCGACGAGCAGGAGATGAACCGGGAACGCGAGGTCATCCTGCAGGAGCTGAGCCAGGCGCGCGACACGCCCGACGACATCATCTTCGATGACCTTCAGGAAATCGCGTTCGCCGACCAGCCGCTGGGCCGGTCCATCCTCGGCACGGAGGAGACCATCCAGTCCCTCCAGCCCGAGGACGTCCGCACCTGGCTGGACGGGCACTATCGCGCCGAATCCATGGTGCTGGCCGCCGCCGGCAAGGTGGATCACGACACCATCGTGAAACTGGCCGAGGACCGGCTGGGCGGCCTGCCCGCAGGTCGCCGCCCCCAGGGCAACACGGCGCGCTATACGGGCGGCGAGGTGCGCAGCATCAAGCCGATCGAGCAGACCCACGTGACGCTGGGCCTGCCCGGCGTCAGCTACGCGGACCCGGACTATTATCCCGAACTCATCTTCGCCACGGCGCTGGGCGGGGGCATGTCCTCCCGCCTGTTCCAGGCGGTGCGCGAGGAGCGGGGGCTGGCCTATTCCATCTATTCCTACGCCAGCAACTATGCGGAAACCGGGCTGTTCACCATCTACCTCGCCACCGGGCCGGACTCGGCGGGCGAGGCGGTGGACCTGACGCTGGAGACGCTGCTGCGCTCGCTCGACGGCATGAGCGAGGAAGAGCTTCACCGCGCCCGGGCCCAGCTGAAGGCCAGCGTGTTCATGGGCCTGGAGAGCTGCTCCGGCCTGTCCGAGCAGATCGGCCGGCAACTGCTGCTGTTCGACCGGGTCATTCCCACCAACGAGATCATCGAGCGCATCGACGCCACCACTGCCGAGGACGTGCGCCAGGCCGCCCTGCGCATGGTGCAGGCCGGACCGCTGACGCTGGCAACGGTCGGCCCGTCCGAAGCCGTGCCCGGCCTTGCTGCGCTTCAGGCCAGACTGTCATGAGCCCACGTATCATGAGCGGCGACCCAACGCTGGAACTGCTGATCACCGAGCCCTGGCCGGATTTCGAGCTGCTGGACAGCGGCAACGGCCGCAAGCTGGAGCGCTACGGCAAGTACCGCTTCATCCGCCCGGAGCCGCAGGCGCTGTGGCAGCCCGCCCTGCCCGAATGGGACGCGGATGCGGAGTTCGTGCCCGGCAACACCGAGGATACCGGCAAGTGGCAGTTCGCCCGCAAGGTGCCGGACGCCTGGCCGCTGGAGCGCGGGGACATCCGCTTCTGGGGCGCGTGCACGCCGTTCCGCCATCTGGCCTTCTTCCCGGACATGGCCCCGCAATGGGACTTCATGCGCCGGAAGGTGGAAAGCGCGCCTGAGCAGCCCGAAGTGCTGAACCTGTTCGGCTACACCGGGCTGGCCAGCCTCGTGTGCGCCGACGCGGGCGCGAAAGTCACGCACGTCGATGCCTCCAAGAAGGCGATCACGGCGGCGGTTGAAAACCAGAAGCTCTCCGGCATGCAGGACAAGCCGATCCGCTGGCTGGTGGAAGACGCCGGCAAGTTCCTCGCCCGGGAAGTGCGGCGCGGCCGTACGTACCAGGGCCTGATCCTCGACCCGCCCAAGTACGGGCGCGGCCCCAACGGCGAAGTGTGGAAGCTGTTCGAGCAACTGCCCGACATGCTCAAGCTCTGCCGTCAGGTGCTGGACAAGGACTCCCGGTTCCTGATCCTGACCGTCTACGCCATCCGCGCCTCGGCGCTGGCGTTTGCTCAGGCCGTCGAGGAAGCGCTGGGCGACCTCGGCGGCAAGGTCACCTTCGGCGAAATGGCCATCCGCGAGTCGTCGACGCGCGGCAACCTCATCCCCACGGCGCTGTTCGTGCGCTGGGAGGGGGAGAACTCCTAACCGTCCCCAGCCCTTCGGGCTTTGGTATCATGCCCTTCGGGCTTTGGTTTCGTGGGGGTCCATAACCCCCACACCCCCATTCGTTTGGCGGGCCGTGACTGATCGTTCTGTAAGAGCGCAGGCTTGCTTCGTCAGGCGATTGTAAAAAACCTATTGACATTGGGAAACCCCTGTGACAAGAGGGGTGAGCCTTGGGGAGTTTCCGAGGCGCGTACTCGTGTTCCGGTTTGCGTGACGTGACTGACGGCAGGTGCAACAGGAAGGGGGCGAGTATGCTGGGGCTTTTCTGTTTTCTGATGGTGCTGACGCTGGCCGCACGTGCTCTGGCCGGTCTTACCGTGTCTACCCCGGTGCTGTCTGTTTCGATGGAGGCAGCAGACGTGCGCGATGGCGGTCAGATATTCGGCGCACGAAACAACGTGGTAGTGCAAAAGGGCGACGCCGTCGGCCAAGCGCTTCTCCGCAAACAATCCACAGCCTTGAACCTTGCTCACCGCGGGTCTGGGGTCGTCTGGGGCGAGCGCTGCTCAGGCGGAATCGCTATGAGCAGCCTGCGGCAGAGCTTGGGAATCGGGCAAGTCCAGAACAACGAGGCCGCTGCCGGGGAGCAGCGCATCGTTGATGCTCTGGCCGAAGTTTCGAGCGAAACCGGTCCAGTCGCCATATTCATCCGGACGACTGGCATGAGCTGCAATCCGGCCGGTAAGTCCGCACATCCAGTCAGCGTACTGCAAGGTTTGGTACAGGTGGCTTTCGGCCTGCAACGGGGGCTCCACTAATGCCCGGCACTTGTCGGCAGCTTCAAACATGGCTGTGGTGCAGGCCTCAACCTGGTGTTCCCGCCAATTGTTGCCCGCCTGCTGCTCATCCAACAGAACGGCAAAGGTTGCATGGTCTCGTTGGCAGTGTTGGTTGATCAGGCGGATCGCTTCGATCAGGACGGTACGAAACAGGCTGCTGGGGGGAGGTGCTGTCGATGCCGTCGTCTTTGTCACGCCAACACAGACCACGTAACCGCCAATGCTGCTGAGGTGGCGGAACAGGCGCTGCGTCGTACGGCGTAGACTTCTGTACTTCTCTATGTTCCGAACCGTATAGAGAGCCGCACCTTTATTCTCCCACCGGTATGGCGGCAGCTTGTCGGGGTTGTTGTTTTCAAGCTCCCATGCCAGCAGATGGCACTTCAGCTTGTAGAAGTAGATGGCGAACTCCCGCACCTGATCTGCTGGGATCAGGATGCCGGCCAGACCAAAAACGGGGCTGGTCTGAAAGCGCGGGTGATCTCGCGCAACGTATGGGCCGATGTGGCCAAACTCATCCAAATAGGCGATGTAATGCATGGATTTGCCCAGAAAACACGAAAGCCCGCTGCAAGGGTTTGCTGCGGGCTTCGGATGATGGGCATGGGGCTTAGGCCATGCGTTGCCTGATGAGTAACGCGGATCGGGCTAATGCGTCAATCTCGGCATGGTCGTAGGCGGGCTTGGCGGGTGGCCCCTACTTCCGGCGGGTCTGGTTGAGGACTTCGTAGACGATGACGGCGGTGGCGATGGCGACGTTGAGGCTGTCGGCCTTGCCGCGCATGGGGATCTTCACCAGCGCGTCGCATTCCTGCTCGTAGGGCTCGGGCAGGCCGGACTGTTCGTTGCCCATGAACAGGAAGGTGGGGGCCGGGTATTCGATGGCCTGATAGTCGTGCTCGGTGTTGAGGGATGCGCCGACGAGGAAGCCGGGGCCGGAGCGCAGCCAGGGCTGGAACTCCTCCCACTTGGCCTGCACCAGCGGCACGGTGAAGAGGGCACCCATGGAGGCGCGCACGGCCTCGACGCTGTAGGGATCGCAGCTGTTGTCGAGGAGGATGACGCCGCCCGCGCCGACGGCGTCCGCCGTGCGCAGGATGGTGCCGAGGTTGCCGGGGTCCTTCAGGCTCTCGCACACGATCCACGCGTAGGAGGCGTTGCGGTCAAGATCGGCCAGCGACTTGCCGATCTCGGTGAAGACGCCGAGCACGCTTTGCGGGTTGTCCTTGCGGGAGAGCTTGCGCAGCACGTCCGCGCTGGTCTCGATCACCTCGCCGTCCGCTGCCTCGGTGGCCTCGATCAGGCGCTGGAGAACCGGGTGGTCCTCCATGTCGGGGCCGTGGATCAGGTAGGCAGGGGCGACGCCCGCCTCGATCGCCTCGGTGACGACACGCATGCCCTCGGCCAGGAACAGGCCTTCGCGCACCCTGAACTTCTTCTCGTGCAGGGAATTGATGCTCTTGATGAGCGGATTGGACGGACTGGTGATGAGCTTAGACATAGCCCGCACCTACACGGGCGCAGGAAGGCAGGCAACCCCGCGTGTGCGCGCGGTCAGGCGTGGCCCGCCTCGCCCGAGAGCATGCGCACGTCGATGCCGATGGAGCTCATGGCGCGGGCCCACTTCTGGTCCAGCGGCGCATCGAACACGATGGCCTCGGTTGCCGGGCAGCTCAGCCAGCCGTGGCGGGTCAGCTCCTTGTCGAGCTGGCCGGGAGCCCAGCCCGCATAGCCCAGCGCCACCAGCGAGCGGTGTGGCCCGCGATGGGAGGCCATGTCGCGCAGGATGTCGAGCGTGGCGGTGAGCGAGATCTGGTCGGTGATCCGGATGGTGGAGGGCTGCTCGTACTCGGTGCTGTGAACCACGAAGCCGCGGGAGGGCTCGACCGGCCCGCCGGCATGCACCGGCGTGTGCTCGTATTCCTCGCCGGGCTCCACCTCGAGCTGCTGGAGCAGCTCCGCCACGGACAGGCGCTGGAACGGCCGGTTGATGATCAACCCCATCGCGCCTTCGGCGGAGTGTTGACACAACAGGATGACAGCCCGTTCGAACCGGGGATCACCGATGCCGGGCATGGCGAGCAGAAGCTGGCCTTCAAGGTAGTGATCGTCGCTCATGGTCATAAGGATGATCCTACCGAACCTCGCTGGCAAGTCCTCGACATGCCATGTGTTGAGACTATAACCCGAGTGCAGCCGCAATGAAGCGGCACGGGCTACGCATTGCAAGGACTTCAAGCGTCCTCGGGAGAAAGGGTTCCATCCATGGCGATTCAGGTCGGCGACAAGATTCCAGCGGCAACTCTGTTCGAGATTGGCGACAACGGCCTCGGCACGGTGTCCACCGACGAGCTGTTCGCGGGCAAGACCGTGGTGTTGTTCAACGTGCCGGGCGCGTTCACCCCGACCTGCTCCGCCAAGCACCTGCCGGGCTTCATCGAGAAGGCCGACGCGCTGAAGGCCAAGGGCGTGGATGCGATCATCGGCATGGCCGTGAACGACCCGTTCGTGATGAAGGCCTGGGGCAAGGACGCAGGCGTGGGCGAGGCGGTGCGTCTGGTGTCTGACGGCAATGCCGAGCTGACGAAGAAGCTGGGCCTGGAAATGGACGGCACCAAGGCCGGCCTCGGCACCCGCTGCCAGCGCTTCTCGCTGATTGCCAAGGACGGCGTGATCACCCACCTGAACGTGGAGCAGCCGGGCGCATTCGAGGTTTCGACCGCCGAGTACGCGCTGGGCCAGCTGTAAGGCTGAGAACCCGCAACGGTTGGAAAGGGCGCTGCCGCAAGACAGCGCCCTTTTTGTTTGGAAGAATTACACGGGCCGGACGAGGGCGTGCTTCTTGCGCCCGGCGGAAAGTTTGACGGCCCCGTCCACGATGTCATCGGACGAGACGGTGGCGGCTTCGTCCATGATGGCAGTGCCGTTGACCCGCGCGCCGCCGCCGCGGATGAGTCGGCGGGCCTCGGCTTTCGAGGAGGCGAGTTCTGCCATGACCAGAAGCTCGACGAGGGAGGCTCCGGCGCGGAGTCGGCCCGCCTCGATGTCGAAGGTGGGCAGGCCGGTGGCGGCGGCTCCTTCCTCGAACGTGGCCCACGCGGTCTCGCGGGCGTGCCGCGCGGCGTCAGCGCCATGGCAGAGGGTGGTAATTTCATCGGCGAGGATTTTCTTGGCCTCGTTGATCTCGCTGCCCGGAAGGGATTCAAGGCGCGCGATTTCCTCGAGCGGCAATTCGGTGAACAGGCGCAGGAAGCGGCCGACGTCCGCGTCTTCCGTGTTGCGCCAGAACTGCCAGAAATCATACGGGCTGAGACGATCCGCATTGAGCCAGACCGCGCCGGAGGCGGTCTTGCCCATTTTCGCGCCGGACGCGGTGGTGAGCAGCGGGGCGGTCAGCCCGAACAGCTCCAGCCCTTCGACCCGGCGGCCGAGCTCGACGCCGTTGATGATGTTGCCCCACTGGTCCGACGCGCCGAGCTGGAGGGCGCAGCCGTGGGTGCGGGCCAGTTCGAGAAAGTCGTACGCCTGAATGACCATGTAGTTGAATTCGAGAAGGGAGAGGGATTGCTCCCGCTCCAGCCGGAGCCTGACCGAGTCGAACGACAGCATGCGGTTGACCGAGAAATGGCGGCCGAAGTCCCGCAGGAAATCGATGTAGCCGAGCCGGTCCAGCCAGTCGGCATTGTTCACCATGACGGCGTCCTGCGGGCCGTCACCAAAAGTGAGGAAGCGCTCGAACACGCGGGCGAGCCCCGCAAGGTTGGCGTTGATCTGGGCGTCATCCAGGAGCGGGCGGGTGGTGTCGCGAAAGCTGGGATCGCCGATGCGGGTGGTGCCGCCGCCCATGAGCACGATGGGCTTGTGGCCGGTCTTCTGGAGCCAGCGCAGCATCATGATGGGAATGAGGTGACCGACGTGGAGGCTGTCCGCCGTCAGGTCAAAGCCGTTGTAGGCAACGACCGGCCCGGCACGGAGCCGCTCATCGAGCGCGGCCAGATCGGTGCACTGGTGCAGGAAGCCGCGCTCAACAAGCGTGCGCAGGAATTCGGACTGCGGGGCAAATTCAGGGGAGGGGGATGTCATGGAAGTCTCCGTGAGGATGGCCGAAGGCCGGAGACTTCTTCGCTTGAAACTGTGCGCCGCCGACCTTGCGGCCGCAGGACAGGTTCAGAAAATGACCAAGCGCGCCGCCCTTATGAGGACAGCGTATAATAGAGGCCGGACAGGGTGAGCGCCGAGGTCATGGCGCGGGGTATAACGGCAGCGGCCCGTCTCCACAACCGAAACCGGCAGCTGTGCGACGGGCCGCTGTGAAAGGCGGACGGATATGAGCAGCCGTCAGCGCGGGGTGGCGAGGCCGAGGCGGGCAAGCGCCCCGGCCAGCTTCTGCCCTTCGGCGACGGTGACGGGGCGCGGCGTCGTCATGGGCAG
>NZ_DATBUP010000020.1:0-2341 GCF_036515995.1 Pedomonas sp.
AACCGCTTCGACGGGTAAGCCTCACCTTTCGGGCACCAACAGCCCGCAAACACGAAAGCCCCGGCAGCAATGCCGGGGCTTTTCGTTTACAGTAACCGGGCTCCGGTTCTGCGATTAATCATTGCCGGATGGCCGCCGTTCCATGTCGGCAAAGAGGCGATCCATCTTGCCAGACAGCTCCGAAATCTGACGCGAGTTCTGCTCGATCAAACGGGCATTCTGGTGCGATACCGTAATGGCTTTTGTCCAGCTGCTGTTGTCGCGCACGCACGTGCTCTGCATTGTCGTTGGAATAGCTCCGGAAAGTGAAAATCAGGCCCAGCGAGACCGCAAAACCGCCCGCAATCGTCCCTACCAGCGTCCATGTCGTCGGCAGTGCCTCGATCTTGGCCGCCAGCCCGCGCACTTCAGCACGCAGATCGGCGATGCTGGCCTGCAGGTCGGAGCGAACTCCGTCGACCTTCACATCGACGTATTCCTTGGCGGAAATCACTCCGCCGCCTCCGCCGCTGGCCTCCTGCGCCGCCATCCTGAACCGTCCCTCCTCCTGCTCGCGTTACCGGTCAGGCAATCGCTCCAGTGCGCCAGCCATTGCAAACGTCCCTGCCCGTTCCGGGTCTTGTCCTCATGCGGCTGCACACCATCCGACCCCCAACCTCAGCCACACCTTGAATTTGGTCTTTTTCCAGAGTGTCGGCTACGCCCTCATGGTCGAACATCTCTGTGCTGAAACGCATGAGCCCCGGCATTGCTGCCGGGGCTCATCGGTACGTCCAAAGCTGATTCGCGCCGCATCAGTCCTCGGTCGGATTGGTCTTGAGGTAGGCAATCAGATTGGCCCGATCCTCGGCCTTCGGCACGCGGAACATCATGCTCGTGCCCTTCACCACCGCCGTCGGATTGGCGAGGTAGGCATCCAGCGTTTTTTCATCCCACGTGATGTCCGCAGCCGCCATGGCCTTGCTGTACTTGAAGTCCTGCTTGCCGGCTTTCTTGCCGAACACACCGGCAAGGCTCGGCCCCATCATGTTCTCGCCCGGTGCCAGCGAGTGGCAGGTGGAGCAACGCTTGTAAACCTTGGCACCTGCAACGGCGTCACCCTCGGCGGCGGCGGGGGTTGCGAAGGCGGCCAGCGCCGCCACGGTACCAATCAGGGAAATGCGGGTCAGCAAAGCAACGCCTCCATCCTTGTCTCTGGCGCAGGTCCCAGTCAGGCCGCGCACGCATTCGTTGGTTCGCCAACCTAACGAAAGTGTCAGAGCCCGCCAAGCCACGTCACGACAGCCTTTGAACGGTTCAGCTTTTCCCGTGCAGCATCCGGCGGCTAGACTGCATTACTCTTCAGCGGAGGAACCTATGGCGGCGGGTGCAAGACAAGTGTGGGCGGCGCAGATCCGCGCCCGGTTCCCCTCCTGTCCCGGCTATTACCGAGACGAGATCGCCGAGCGGCTGGCCGCCCGCACCGTGCCGCCCGGCCTGGAGCGGCAGGCCATCGAGGAGATGGCGCGCTCCGTCATTCGCCACCAGCTGACGGACTACGACGACCTGCTTTCCGAGCACACCCTCAGCCGCGAGGAGGCCCGGCAGATTGTCGAGCCTGAGGTCGAGGAATGGTTCGCAGAATGGGAAAGCCGCCCGCGCTGACCACCTCTCTTGAGAACCCTCAGGCGTCAACCCGGCCGGTCTGCAGCGAGACCATGCTGCTCTCCAGCAGCTCCCGGGCTTCCGGCGTCAACCGGTGCCCAGCCAGGTAGCTGATGGCCAGCGCCTCCAGCATCATCGACTGACGGCAATGGCCCACGAAGTCGCTCACCAGGCCCCACGGCATGCTCTGCGTGGCCTCCAGTGCGTTAGCCAACCGGCGGCATCCGTGGATCATAGCGGAGTGGCCGGCACGAACGGTGTCCAGCAACGCCCTGGCAACCGCCGGTGCGCCCTCGCCCGCCAGGCGCTCGTCAAGCCACTGCTCCTCGTTGCGGGCATGGGGAATGAGAGTGGTGTCCAGCAGGTCCCGCAGCTGGATCGAAAGCTGGAATGTACTTTCGATCGCATCAAGCAGGTCCGAGCACATCTGCTCAAGCTGGCTATGGTCAGCCACCAGACGCATCAGGTCCAGCTCGCTGATCACATGCCATTTCCGGCTGGTGCGCCGAGACGGCACCGTGCCCGTTTCATTCGTCGTCATGACCACTTACCCTGAAAGGAGTGCGGGGTCGGACCAGGACCGCCCCGTTCTTTTCCTGCATCTTCTCTCAAGCAAGTGGTCCGTCATTGATCCTAATCAAAGACGACGATGGATCCCCCCCATAGTGTGAAATTGTCTGTCCCGGCAAAGCCCAAG
>NZ_DATBUP010000021.1:0-11372 GCF_036515995.1 Pedomonas sp.
CGACACCCTCGTTTACCTGTCGCTTGCGCGCGGCTACAAGGGCGGCGGCGTCAACCCGCCGCGCGTCGACTTCAATACGGATGTGGTGCAGTATCAGTATCTGCCGCAGACGTTCAAACCGGAATTTGTCAATTCCATCGAAATCGGCACCAAGAACAGCTTCAACGGCGGCCGCTTGACGCTGAATGCCAACGCCTTCCTCTATGATTACAAGGACTATCAGGTCTCCCAGATCGTTGATCGCATCTCGTACAACGAGAACTTCGATGCCATCAACTGGGGCCTGGAGCTGGAGGCGGCCTGGCGGCCAACCCGCGCCTTCCGTCTGGACGGCAACCTCGGCTATCTCAAGACGCGGCTGAAGAAGGGCTCGAAGTCGATCGACGTGATGAACCGCACCCAGGGCGATGACGACTGGATGGTGGTGCGCCCCTGGCTTCAGGTGCCCTCCAACTGTATCGCACCGCGCGCCTTCGTCGAAAAAGTGCTGAACGGCATTCCTATCGCCGATCTCGGCGTGCGGGCGCTCTCGGGGCTGTGCCCTGGGGCAGAC
The DNA here is from genome assembly GCF_036515995.1 of Pedomonas sp. Lineage (NCBI taxonomy): Bacteria > Pseudomonadati > Pseudomonadota > Alphaproteobacteria > Sphingomonadales > Pedomonadaceae > Pedomonas > Pedomonas sp. The sequence goes on from NZ_DATBUP010000021.1 coordinate 554, forward strand.
CGCGTTGGCAGCTATGATCCGGAAAAAACCGCCGGGATTCCGCTCCATCTGCTGTATGGCTTCACCTACGATCCTTTCGCGGACTACAATCCGGATACCGTTGGCCTGGATATCGCCAATGGCGGCAGCGGCGCACCCAACGGCGGGCGCGGCTTCTATGCCGACCTGAACGGCAATGAACTGCCCAACGCCCCGCGCTGGACCGTCAACGTCGGCGCGCAGTACACCTTCTACTCCGAGAGTGATGACTGGGAGCTGACCTTCCGCGCCGACTATTACTGGCAGGCCAAGAGCTACGCACGCATCTACAACACCGCGTTCGACCGGCTGAAGGCGTGGGACAACGTTAATCTCTCGGCCACCTACATGCACTCGCCCTGGGGCCTAAGCGTGCAGGCGTATGTGAAGAACGTGTTCAACAACGCGCCGATCACCGACACCTTCGTCAACAGCGACGATACCGGCCTCACCACCAACGTGTTCACGCTCGACCCGCGCATCTTCGGGTTCAGCATCGCCAAGAAGTTCTGATACACCCACGGTTTAACTGTACTGTTCCGGTTGCGGTGCGTTTTTAGCAAACTTGTTTGTAGAGACTTACCCCATCGGGTGCGGCTTATGCCACGGGCAGGCGCGGCCACACCCAAACTCAAGAGCGGCGGTCTGCACATCAGGTAGATCGCCGCTGTCTTTTTCCGCATGGCGGAGCCTGGCTGTATGCGTTTTGCGCTCACCTGGAGAGGGCGGCTGGCCGATCAAAGAATATTATGGCCATAAGAGGGAGCTGCCTGTTTGACGGACGGCTCATATCTCGTCCAGGCCCAAGGCCGCCTGAGATTCAGGGACTTCTCTCTGCTGTTGTTCTTTCGTGTTTGATGCTTCCCGGGCAGATCCGCGGGCACCGGAGAGGTTCATGGCGGTGTCGATCAGCGCGAAGTGGGAGAATGCCTGCGGGAAGTTGCCGACCAGCGTTTTCCGCTTGAAATCGTATTGTTCAGACAGAAGCCCCACGTCGTTGCGAAGCGAAAGCAGCCTGTCGAACAGCTTCTGGGCGTCTGCCATGCGCCCTTGCAGGATCATGTTGTCCGCCAGCCAGAAGCTGCATGCCAGGAAGGCAGCGCTGCTTTCACCCAGGCCATCGTCGGATTCGGACGTATCGTAGCGCAGGATCAGGCCGTCCCTCGACAGCTCGCGCTCGATCACTTGAATCGTAGAGACAATCCTGGGGTCGTCCGGCGGTAGAAAGCCGACGAGCGGCATCAACAGGACGGCGGCATCAAGAGTGTCGTCGCCATAGCTCTGGACGAAGGCTCCACGCTTGGCATTGAAGCCCCTTTCAAGAATTTCGGCATGAATGTCTGCGCGCAGGCGCTTCCACTGCTGGACCGGCCCTTTCAGCCCGAACTTCTCGGCGGACTTGATCGCCCGGTCGAACGCAACCCAGCACATCAGCTTGGTGTGGACGAAGTGCCGCCGCCCGCCCCGCACCTCCCAGATGCCTTCGTCCGGCTCGTGCCAGACCTGTGCCAGATGCTTCATGAGCTCGGTCTGCAATCCGGCTGAGGCCTCGTGCAGATCAAGACCAAATTCCCGGGCCTCATGGAGCGCATCCATGATGCTGCCAAAAACGTCCAGCTGCAGCTGGGAATAGGCGGCATTGCCTGTGCGGACGGGTCTTGAGTTCTTGTAGCCGGGCAGCCAGTCCAGCTCCATTTCGTTGTTACGATGCTCGCCGCCAATGCCATAGAGCGGCTGTACCTGCGATGCGGACCCGGCAACGGCGCGCAGGAGCCAGTCGCACCAGGCCTCGGCCTCTTTCCGATACCCGGCATTGATGAGCGAGAGGAGCGTAAAGGTCGCATCGCGCAGCCAGCAGAAGCGGTAGTCCCAGTTTCGCTGTCCGCCGAACACTTCGGGCAGAGACGTTGTCGGCGCAGCGACGATGCCGCCGGTGGGCGCATAGGTCAGGGCCTTGACGGTAATGAGCGAGCGCATGACCGCGTCTCTGGCGGTGCCCTGGTACCGGCATTCAGCCGACCAGTCCGCCCAGAAGGCTTTTGTGTCCTTAAGCGCCTTCTCCGGATCACAACAGGTTGGCGGCGGCAGGTGGGCGGCCTCGTAGGCCAGGGTGAAGGGAAGGCGCTGCCCTTCAGATACGGTAAATTCGGCAACGGTTGAATAGTCCTCTCCGCGTGTCGGCACGGCAGATGTCACCAGCACGGCGTGAGGCCCGGCGACGGCGCGCAGCACACCGTTGCCGAATTTTGTCACCCAAGGCACAACCCGGCCGTAATCGAACCGGAATACAAGGTCCATGCGCATACGAACCTGTCCGCGGCGGCCGATGACCAGCCGTACCAGCTCGGAGAACCGCCGGTCCTCCCGGATCGGCATGAAATCGACGAGCGAGACGGCGCCGCTGCGTGTCTCGAAATCGGTCTGGAGAATGAGCGTATCCCCGCAATACCGGCGCTCCGTCCGGACGATCTCTTCATCGGGTGCAATTCTGAAGCAGCCGTGTTCCTTGTCTCCCAGAAGCGCAGCAAAACAGGCTCCGGAATCGAAGCGGGGCCAGCACAGCCAGTCGATAGAACCGTCTCGCGACACAAGCGCGGCGGTCTCACAGTCGCCAATCAAGGCATAGTCGCCGATGGATCGTGACATTCGCCGAGGATCTCCAGTCCTGTTCGAGCCGTCCGTAAACTTCCGAATCAGAAGAAATATCAGCCGGAGGCGAACGCCATCGTCGTCATGAGCGCCACGTTGGGGTGGCGCGAATCCAGGCGGGTATGCTGCACGACCACCGGCACGCTGGCCTCTAGTACCACTGCAAAGTCCGTATCACGCGGCACCGGTTCCGGATCTTCCAGTTCGTTGAACCGAAGATGCAAAGTGCGCCGCGCAGGAACCCTGACATGGTAGGGACCGACCGGATCCTTGTCGGCAAAATAGAGGGTGATGTGGATATCGGCAGCCTCGTCTCCCGTATTCAGGATGCAGGCGGTTTCGTGAGAGAGCAGGGCGTAGTCTTCCAGTCCCTCGGACGGGATGTGGCCTTCGGCGATAGCCCAGATGCGGTGTCCAATGGTCATCGGCAGCAGCTCCGGCAGATGGTGGCATGGATGTGCTTATGCTTGGGGGCAGACAGCGTCATTCAAGCCTGCGATGCCGTGATTTCAGGCGGGACGCGGCAATTGCCCCGCCAAGACCCGCGAGGAAACAGGCGCCGAGCAGGGCGCCGATGCGAACAAGCGGCCCTTGCACCAGAAGGGCCTGCGGACGGGCCTCATCGGAGAAAGCCCCGTCCTTTCTGTGGACACCCTCCACAGGGGCGAACAGGTTGTCGGCCCGGTTGGTGCCCACCGGCTCGCTGCGTTCCTGCCCGGCGATCGTGTTGGCGGCGAGGTAGCGGTCCAGCACGCCTGGCGCCAGCATATTGGCAAGAATGACCACGGGCGTCATCTTGCCCAGCCAATATTCCCGTGCCGGGTTGCGCGCCGCATGCAGGATCGCCCGCGCGGCCACCTCCGGCGTGTAGACCGGCGCCACCGGACGGGGCAGCTTGCCTTGACGCGTCCTGGCCCAGTCGAACTGGGGCGTATTGACTGCAGGCAAATGGACCGCCGTAATCCGCACGGGGCTGCCCGTGTGGATCAATTCCGTTCTCAGGGAATCCGTGAAGCCTCGAATGGCATGCTTGGCTCCGCAATAGGCAGACTGAAGCGGGATGCCACGATAGGCAAGGGACGAGCCGACCTGCACGATCGCGCCGCCGTTCGGCCCCCGCATATGGCGCAGGGCCGCCATAGTTCCATGCACATAGCCCAGATACGTCACCTCGGTAACGCGACGGACCTCCTCCGGTGTCAGGTCCGTTACGGCAGCGAATACCGTTGCCATCGCATTGTTCACCCACACATCGATGGGGCCGAGCATGTCTTCGCATCGCTGTGCGGCAGCCAGGACGGCCTCGGCATTCGCAACATCGAGCGGGAAAACAGCGGCCTTGGTGCCTAATGCCTCGATCTCGGCTTTGGTATCAGCCAGGGCAGCCTCGTCCCGCGCGATCAGGCCGAGCTTGGCGCCCTGACGTGCAAAGGCGAGCGCTGTGGCCCTGCCGACGCCAGCCGAAGCACCTGTAATCACAACCACTTTGTTGCGGAAATCAGCAGAGGACACGGTTTCCATGCGCGGGGATATCTCGCTCAGTTTGTGATCTGTTATGAAAACCTAACCATTAAGTTTACTGAATTGTTCCGGCTCGTGTTTGAGCGCCCGACCAATAAGGTGACCCCCTGGTTATTACGAATGCGCTGCACCCTTTAAGCCGAGGGCCAAGCCAGCTTATGTCTGGCCGTGCAGCAACCTGGACCGGGACCGGTGACTTACCGGACCTTCGTGCGTTTCAGCGGGATGGTGGGTGCAATCGGCCCAATGTAGCAGGCAACGGTTTGCTCATTGCCTGCCACCTTCGCTGTTCACCTGATCGCAAGCAAACGAGCATGCGTGCAGTATGATGCAAGAAGGTGCCTTTTCAGCAAACTTTGTTTCAGCGGCCTTGCGTGGCGCAGTGGTTGGTGTGTGGAAGCTAGAGGCTGGCACCGGCTGCATTATCTGGGACAAGACTGCGGAGCAGGTCCTGGGATTGGCGCCGCCATCCACTCTTGACGCCCTGTTGCAAAGAATTTTGCCGCAGGATCGCGCTGTGGTCGAAGATTTCTTCCAGTCGCTGTCGCACCATGATGGATATCAGGCCCTTGATTTTCGTATCAATTGCCCCGAGGGGGGCGTCCGCTGGCTGCGCTGCCTCGGGTCTATTCTACCGGACCCCGGCGGATCAGGTACGGTGCCGGGCGGTTTCATTCGTGACGTGACCGATCGCAAGAAGGCGGAGTTGCGCCTCCTCGAGAGCCGGCGCCAGCTCAACACGCTGATCAACAACCTCCAGGGTATTGCCTACCGTGCCGATGCGGCACTTCCTTGGCGGATCCAGTTCGTCAGCAAAGGGGTGGAACAATTAACCGGGTACAGCACAGCGGAGTTTGAGCAGGGCGGCCGGAGGTGGGCGTCTCTGGTTCATCCGGATGATCTTGAAGCGATAACGCGGGAGACGGAGGCGGCCATTGTCCAGGGGCGCGCCTTTTCACTCAGCTACCGACTGTTCCACCGGTCGGGTGAGATCCGCTGGGTCCGTGATCGGGGAGAGGCGATCTATGACGAGCAGGGGCACCCACTGTTCTTGGAAGGGCTGATCTACGATATTACGGACATGGTTCGCTCAGAGGCCGTGCTCCGGCAGTCCAAGGAACTTTTTCAAGCCGTCGTTGAGGGGACTCCCGATGGCGTCTTTCTGAAAGATTATCAGGAAGGGGGGCGCTATATTCTCATCAATCGTGCCCTTGAGCGGCTGACGGGCCGGTCTGCAGATGCATTTCTCGGACATACAGATGAGGAAATATTTCCGCCTGAGGTGGCGGCGCAATACAGGGACCAGGACCGTATCCTTGAGCAGGAGCGGCTGCCCAGTTTGACTGCTGAACAAGCGTTTGAGGCGGCCAGCGGTCCCCGCCTGCTTGAGATGCGCAAATTTGCGCTTCGCACGGACGAAGGTGAGCTCCAGTACATCCTGGGAATTGTCCGAGATCTGACCGAACAGCGGGCTCTAGAGCAGAAAGTCCAGAAGATGCACCGCATGGATGCGGTCGGCCAATTGACCGGAGGAATTGCTCATGATTTTAACAACCTCCTGGCAATTATCTTGGGATATGCGGAACTGCTGCGCGATAATATCTCCGATCCATATCTTGTTGGCCTGACGGACAAAGTCATCGATGCGTCCGAGCGCGGGGGCGATCTTGTGCGGCGCCTTATGGTTTTCGCCCGCAAGCATCGCCTGGAGCCAAGCATCATAAATCTGAACGAGCGGTTGCCCGGCGTTGTTGCGTTGCTTAGCCGGACGCTGGGTGAGAATGTCCAGATAGAACTCGTGCTCAGTCCGGATTTATGGCTGACCAAAGTTGACGCCAGCCAGGTGGACGATGCCATCGTAAATCTGGCTCTCAACGCTCGCGATGCCATGCGGGGAGGTGGCCTCATCACCCTCAGGACTGCCAACGTCAGCCTGGATCAGCAGGCAGCGGAACGCCTCATCGATGCAGAGCCGGGCGACTATGTCATGCTTGCCGTGACGGATACCGGGCACGGTATGGAGCCCGAAGTACTGGCCAGGGTATTCGAGCCGTTCTTCACCACCAAGGAGCAAGGGCGGGGCACGGGCCTGGGCCTGCCGATGGTCTATGGCTTTATCAAGCAGTCCGGCGGGCATGTCGTCATCGATAGCGCTCCAGGGCATGGCACGACGGTCGGCCTTTATCTGCCGAAGGCTGGTGAGAAGCCAGAGGCGGCTGGCGGCGAGGAAAAGGGTCACGAGGCAGCGGGCGGCAGTGAAACCATCCTGCTGGTCGAGGACAATGACGGCGTCCGCGCGATGGCGGGCCTGCATCTCCAGAAGCTCGGATATAATGTGCTGGAAGCGGTCAATGCCGCCGAGGCTCTGACACTGATTGAAAGAGGGCTTCCGATTGACCTTATGTTCACGGACATCGTGATGCCTGGCGGGATCTCAGGGTACGATCTGGCCCAGCAGGCGCGGCGGTTGAGGCCCGACCTGCCGATCCTTTTCACCACAGGTTATGACAGCCCCGTCGCCGACCGTTCCGCAGAGAGACTGCCTAATTCAGATCTTCTTCCGAAGCCCTATCGCCGCCGTGAGTTGGCACTGGCGATCCGAAATGTGCTGGATGCGGCGCGAGCGTCACGGCACCTGTGAATGACCGTTAAATCGTCTGAACCGTTGCTCCAGCAGAGCGGCGGTTCAGACGACACATTGCTGAACAGGGACTACTCGGCTGCTGTTTGCTTTGTCACCCCTGGAATGCCGGGGATGGTATGGATGCCGCGCACCCGATCCTGGAACCGTGAGGCCTCTGCGCGAGGACTATAGAACTGGCGATACCAGGTGCGGGCCTTGTCGAAGGGGCCGTCGCTCGACAGTTTCAGTATGTTGAGGGCAGGTGCCTTGTTCTGCCAAACCTCGAAATCCTGTGCGAACGAGGCGAGGGCTTGAGCTTGATAGGCCCGTGCCATGACGACGTCGCGCTCGGCAGGCGGAGTGTTCGCAGAGCGGACCATCAGGGCATGCCACGCCTGCGTCACGCCGTCATCAACGGGTGTATGGCAGATCATCATGAGGGTCTCGAAATCCCCGCTCAGACGGCTCAGCAGGATGCCGGGGCCGGTGTACCACGTATCGGTATGGAAGCCTTTGCCCCCGTGTACCAGAGTGCGGTGCCCGCCGCCTTGCCGCTGTACTGCAATATGGTTGTCGAACTCGTTCTCAAAATAATCGACGCGCGACCCGTGGATCGGCGAGAGATGCTGCATGTCAGCAATGTTGTCGATGATCTCCTGGGGGTGACATGGCAGGGTGCCAAGATGGTCGATCTTCCAGCGCACCCATGACGGATCGTTCCACTCTGCAAAGTCAGGCAGCGGGTAATCCGGCTGGCCGTTCTCCGGATCATGCCAGACGAAGATGCAGCCGGCGCGCTCCTCTACCTTCCAGGACCGGACACAGGCGGCCTTGGGCACCGGACCCTTGTGGTAGGGAATGTCATCAGCCTTGCCATCCGGACCAAAGCGCCACGCATGGTACGGGCAGCGAATGGAATCCCCCTCTACGTGGCGGCCATCCCGTACAACCCAGCTGGTGGTATTCTTCGCAAGGTGCGTGCCCATGTGCGGGCAATAGGCATCCAGCAGAATGACCCGACCGCTTTTGCCGCGGTAAATGACAAGGTCGCGGCCGAAAAACCGGATGGCCTGCGGCGTTGAGCCCAGTGTCACGGACTCGCCGATCATGAACCATCCGCGTGGAAACGTGTGGGCGCCCAGTCCGTAATCCGATGTCGTCGCCATGTCTCTCTGCCTTCCGCCATTGTTCGCTCAGGTCGCCGCGTCTCATCATGTCGCGTAGCAAAAGTGAAATTACAGTACGCAAACAAGCACAGCATTGATCTCGATCAATGAATCTGCCGACAGATTTGGCACTCTGGATGCGAAATGAAGCGGAGGGTGTTCATGCAAATCAGGGCTCTTGCCTATGTTGTCGCCGAGTCAGCCGCGCCGGAGGCGTGGGCAGCCTTTGGAGAGCGTGTCGTCGGTCTCCAGGCGGTCAATCTCGGCGGCGGACACCTGGCGCTGAAGGCAGATGAGCGGCTGGGCCGTATCTTCGTCGATCCGGGCGCTTGTGACCGGTATGCCGTGACAGGCTGGGAAGTCGCCGATGCGAAGGCATTCGAGGGCGCCCTTTCAGAATTTGCGCGCGCCGGTGTTGCAGTGGAACTGGTGGAAGGCGCGCAGGCCCATGCGCGTGGGTTCATGAGGCTTGCCCGCTTCTGCGATCCCGCCGGGAACCGGCATGAACTAGGCTGGGGTTACCGCAGCGATTTTGCCCGCTTCGTCTCCCCGGTCGGCGTCCGCGAGTTTGTCACAGGGCCGCTGGGCATGGGGCATGTGGTCCTGCCGGCGCCGAATTTCGACGAGGTCCAGGCGTTCTTTACGGACGTGATGGGTCTTGGGCTGGCGGACCTGATGATCCACCGTCCGGCAGGACGCGAGGGCCCGGCTCGGCGCATTCACTTTATGCATTGTGGCAACCCGCGCCATCACAGCCTTGCGCTGTTCGAAGGCGCGGTGGCGTCAGGCTGCGTCCACATGATGCTGGAGTACGGAAGTATCGATGAGGTCGGCATGGCCATGGACCGGTTGGCGAATGAAGGCGGCAAGCTGACGGCAACGCTGGGGCGGCACACCAACGACGGCGTGATCTCCTTCTACTGTGCCACGCCCGGGGGGTTCTCCATCGAACTCGGCTACGGCGGCCGGCTCATCAACTGGGACGACCACAGTGTTTTTGAGAGCACCAGCGTGAGCCTGTGGGGCCACGATTTCAGCCTTGGCTTCTGATCAAGGGCGAGAGGAGAGGATTATGACTGCGACCGTGAAAACGTTGATGCCAACGGCAGATGATCTGGTTCGCGCGGCATCAAGGTTGCGGCCCGCGCTTGTCGCTCGTGCCGAACAGGCCGAGGCTGACTGCCGAGTGCCCTATGAGACCGTGGCGGAGATGAGGCAGGCGGGGCTGTTTCGCGTGCTGCAGCCCAAGCGCTTCGGTGGGTACGAAATGGACCCGCAGGTCTTCTTCGACGTCCAGATGGAGCTGGCGCGCGGCTGCATGTCCACTGCATGGATTTACGGCGTCATTGCAGTCCACAACTGGCAGCTCGCCCTCTTCGACCTGCGGGCGCAGGAGGACGTGTGGGGCAGCGACAGCAACGTGCTGATCTCCTCCTCCTACATGCCCAAGGCCAAGGTGACGCCGGTGGCGGGCGGTTATCGCATCTCCGGACGATGGGGCTTCTCCAGCGGCGTCGACCACTGCGACTGGATTTTCCTTGGCGGTCTGTTGCCCCCGCCAGCGGGCGGCGCGCCATTGCCAGTCACGTTCTTGGTGCCCAAGAGCGATGCGGTTATCCACCCGGTTTGGGACACCGTTGGCCTGCGCGGCACCGGCAGTCATGATGTAGAAGTGATCGATGCCTTCGTGCCGGAATACCGGGTTCATCATTCACGCGATGGAGCCGAAGGCAGCAGCCCTGGTCTCAAGGTCAACACCAATCCGATATACCGGCTCCCCTTCGGGCAGATCTTCGTACGGGCCGTGTCGTCGTCTTCCATAGGCGCGCTTGAAGGAGCGATCGATGCCTTCCGGGCATACGCATCGCGGCGCGTCAGCAGCAACGATATGAGCCGGACGGCGCTCCAGCCTGCCGTGCAGCGCATCACGGCCGATGCGACGGTAACAGTGGACGAATGCAAGCTGGTCCTGCGGCGCAATCTGGCGCGAATGATGGATCTGGCGATTGCGGGCAAGGGGCCGGATCTTGAGGAAAGGCTGCTGTTCCGCGCACAGGCGGGCAACACCGTCGACCGCTGTGCCAGGATGATCACCGAGATGTTCTACAGCTGTGGCGCTCAGGGCGTTTATCGAAGCGGGCCGATTGCGCGCACTTTCCTCGATATACATACCGGCCGCACGCATGTGGCAAACAATCCGGACAAGTACAGCCGCAACTATGGCGCCGTGCTGCTGGGCGAGGAAAACAACGACACGTTCATCTGACAGCTTGTGGCAGGTAAAAGTCATGGCGCGGCATCTGTCGCGCCATGGCCGTTTGTGACCGGATGCCTATGGGATGTCGGAGTTGTCTGGGTGACATCCTCCAAATAGATGTATTTCAGGCGCTGACGTTGGTGAGCTTTAGGGCACAACAGCGGCCGCTGGCAGCGCAGGTCCTTCCTCGATGTGGCGGAACGGGGCGTGTCGGCGTGCATCTGCTGAACCATAACAGACCCGCGGCAATCACCGGGGTTGCATAATCAGTCTCTAGAGGGAGGATGGCAGACCATGAGCAATGATTTTCCGGAAGGCGCCGTCATTGTTTTTGGCGGCAATGAGGCGCTCATCAAGGACATCGCCAAGGAAGAAGGCGTGCATGAGATCCGGGCCAACTCGATCCTCGTCGGCGTGATCGATGCGGGCCAGTTCAAGGTCGGCCAGGAGGAAGGCTACTTCGACGAGAACTGGGAGCGCGAGGTCAAGAAGCTGCTGCCGATCAAGCGCTGGGGCAAGGCGGAGGACATCGGTCAGGCCGCGGTTTTCCTGACCTCCAATCGCGCAAACTACATCACCGGACAG
>NZ_DATBUP010000022.1:0-7345 GCF_036515995.1 Pedomonas sp.
GCTGGTCAGTTCCGTGCGCTGAACCTCAAGCCCGCGGGCGATCGCCCCAAAGCGGCCGGCCTTGCCGGCTATTTCCAAAAGGTGACGCTTCAGGGCGCAAAGCGCGTGGCCGATGGCGCGAAGCTGACCCTGATCCGCACCGATGGCAATCGTGGCGATGGCGGGCGTGGCGACGACAACCCTGGCGATGGCGGGCGCGTCGCCCTCTCCTACCCGGATGATTTCATCACCGGCGTTTCGATGAACGAAGCGGCGACGCAGCTTGCCGCGCCGCTGGTGTTCGCGGGCTTCGGTCTCGACGCCCCCGAGCGCGGACATGACGATTACGCCGGGCTGGACGTGAAGGGCAAGATCGTGGTGCTGCTCTCCGGCACGCCGGACGGCTGGCCCAGCGAGATCGCGGTCCACTACGGTACCACCAAGGCGGAGCTTGCGGCCAGGCACGGCGCGGTCGGCATCATCACCGTCGGCACCAAGGAGTCCGAAGAGCGCCGCCCGTACAAGAGCGCGCTGGATTATCTGGACAGCGAAAGCATGACCTGGGTGGGACCGGACGGCACCCCGTTCGTGCGCGCGCCGCAGATCCGCGTCACCGCCTCCCTCAGCCCTGAGGCCGCCCCCAAGCTGTTCAAGGGCGCGCCGAAGACCTATGCGCAAGTACTTGAAGAAGCGGAGAAAGGCACGCCGAAAGGCTTTACCCTGCCGCTGACGGCCGAGCTTGCGCAGAAGAGCAGCCACCGCCAGCTTCAGAGCGCGAACGTTGCCGCCGTCCTGGAAGGCAGCGACCCGGCGCTCAGGCAGGAATACGTCGTGCTGACCGCGCATCTCGATGGCATCGGCGTGTCGAGGGAAGTGAACGGCGACAAGATCTATAACGGCGCGCTAGACAACGCGACCGGCATCGCCACGCTGATCGAGACCGCCCGCGCCTTCACCGCCAGCGGCGAGAAGCCCAGGCGCTCCATCCTGTTTCTTGCCGTGACCGCGGAGGAAAAGGGTCTCATGGGGGCGGACTACTACGCCCGCATGCCGACGGTGGCGAAGGACGCCATGGTCGCCAACGTGAACCTCGACATGCCGGTGCTACTGTACCCGTTCAAGGACGTGGTGGCGTTCGGCGCGCAGCACTCGACGCTAGGCGACATCGTGGCCCGGGCCGCGGGCCAGGTGGGCATTGCGCTGAGCCCGGACCCGATGCCGACCGAGGCGATCTTCACCCGTTCGGACCACTACCGCTTCGTGCAGCAGGGCGTGCCCTCCGTCATGCTGATGCCGGGCTTCCAGTCCACCGACGCCTCCAAGGACGGCGGCAAGATCTGGCTGGATTTCCTCAAGAACCGTTACCACCGCCCGAATGACGACCTGAACCAGCCGATCGACTATCAGGCCGGGAAGGTGTTCGCCGAGGTGAACTTCCTGATCGCCCGGGACATCGCCAACGCGCCGCAGCGCCCGACCTGGCTGCCGAACAACTTCTTCGGCATGAAGTTCGGTACACCGCTGACGGTCGCAGCCAAGGCGGAAGGCGAAGTTGCAGAAGGCGGAAAGGCAGGCGCGGCAGCCCATCACGGCCACGCGCACCATTAAGTAATCTGTTTAAGCCATTGTAATTCGGTTGTTTTGCAGGGGTCTCGAGCCCCTGCACCCCTTTCGTTTTTCAGAGCCGCGGTTCCGGGGATTCTCTTCGCACCGGGCGTGACTTCGGCGGTGCCGCGGCTTTGACTTCGGCATCGCTTACCGTTCCTGCAGCAGCAGGCCAGCCATGAAGACAGGCTTGCGCGGTCGGGACCTGATGCGATCCACCCGCCTGTCGATACGGCTCGGGCGAGCAGCATCGCGGTATTGGTCTGCCGCTGCTCCCGCTGCACCTCCTGCAGGGCGGGTAGACAGGCTTCAACCGCTGCCGAAGCGATGTCCGCCTGAGGCGGGAACGCCGGTGGATACGGTGAGCATGGTGATGAGACGGCCGGGCAGAATGACGGAAACGCTTCACACCGCCTCTTGCGCAGGCAACCCGGCAGAAGGTTTGGAGAAGTAAAGTTGCGTCGTCCGCTCCTGCGCATTGAGATCGCCTCTTGAGGAAAGAACGGTACTGGCGAAGGGCATTGGAGCGCGCCCACGGAGCCAGCGTCTCTGTTATTGCCATCTCCTCGTTTCCAGCATCATCTCCAGCGCCACCGGGCGTCTGGGGCGCTGCGGCACAGCCCGCCTGCCCGTCCATGCTGAACGCCGTCATCTTCCGACAGAACTGAGAAGCCTGCGCCACGTCTGCCCCCTCGGCATCCGGCAAGTCCTTGCTTGCTGGGCGGCACGCGCCGGATGTCCCATCATGGCACTGGATACCGGTGCGCAGGAAGCGACGTTTGTCCTGCCGAGCCGTGGTCGAATGCGGGCCGATGCTCAACTACGGATCGTGATCAAAGGCGAGCCGGTCGGGCAAGCCACGGCGTCCCCGCCCTTTTGGCCAAGCATCCATGGCGCGGCAAAGGTCGCCCACGGCGCTCGACGCATCGGCGCGGGTGTGAGGGCTGAGGTTTTCCTGAAAGGCGACGGAGGTCTGGGGCTGGGCTGTCGTGCTCCGGCGGGGCGCCGATGGCTATGGCCAGCGGCCTGTCACGCAACGGCAGGATGCGGCGGACGGATCGTGCCGCAACGCCAACCCACACCTGCATCCACTGGTCGATCCCGCCAAGGCCGAGCGCGGGATCAGTCGCCTGTCGCCTGTCAGTTGTGGGCGGCGTCATCAAACACGTCCGGCCAGCGGTGATCTTTGCGTGCAGGGCCGGAAGGGCAAAAGCTCAGCCCGCAGGTGGCCATGACCTTCTATGCATCCTTCGGGTGCCGGAGGCTGTCGGGCTGGATGTTGGCCTCGCCGGCGATCGGGCGGGTCCGCCCCCCCCCCGCTGCCGTCGGCAGGGTTCGGGTGATGCAGGCCTGGTCGGCGCAGTTGCCGCCCCGGCGCTCAATGACCCCGCCGAAGCTCAGGCGGCCACGGCGCCATTGCGGCAACGGCGGGCGCAGAGCGCACTGTGAGTTTCCCGCACAATGGCCTGCGCGGCATCTGTGACTGTTTAATCGGACCTTGCTGTTGATGCGGGTGGAGCGGCGGCTTCGATTCGAAGCGACCGATCCCACGGCAGGCGCATTGGACCAAGCGGCTCCAGGCTCCTTGTTGGTCGCGCTTTTGTTCGCCGCAGGGTGTGTCACCCTGCTCGAAAGCTGCTCTAGAACAGCGTTGCCTGCGGTTGATCCTCGAAGGGCACGAGGCCGTGGACGACCCAGCCGCGCGGATCGGTGGTGCTGGTGGCGCTGGCGGCGCTTGTGCCCATGATGAACGCGATGCCCTGCCGGGGCAGGCCCTCGCCGTAGAGGCGGGTCAGGTCCTCCAGCGCCTTCTTCTCGCCGTGGCGCTTGCGGGCGACGAGGAAGGCGGCGTCCATCTCCCAGTCCTCGCAGGTGTGGACGCGCTCGCCATCCGCATCGCGCAGGCGGTAGCAGAAGGCATAGGGAATGGGTTCGGCGGGCATGAGGTGGCTCTGGCCGAACAGGTCCAGCTGCTCACGGAGCTGGCGGAAAGTGGCGCAGCGCTCGACGAACTCGGCGGGGCCGAGCTTCTCGCACGCAAAGCCCAGCACTTCCGCCTTCAGCAGCGCAAGGCTGCGCCCGGCCTCCGCCTCGGCGCGCAGGCCATGGACGACGACGCGGCTCAGGAAGGCCGCCTGCTCCGGGCGCGGAAGCTGGCCAAGGATCTCGATGGTCTTCTGGCCGACCTGCCGGGCCTCGGGCCGGGCGTCCTGCGCCGGGCTCGGCTTCCAGCCGCGAAAGCGGATACGGTCCCAGCGGCCGAAGCGCTGTTCCTCCTCCGGAACACGGAAGGAGACGGGCGAGAGGCGCAGCCAGTTCCGATAGAGATCAAGCGCGGCTGAGAACACGCTGACGCCCTGCACGCCACCGGACTGCGGCGCGGCCTTCACCAGAATGACAGCCTCAAGAGTGCGGCTGTCATAGTCATGAAGGGAAGGTTCTTGCATGGCGGCGGGATAACTCCGGATGACAGGCTGACGACAGAGCGCAGGCCGGCGATAGGGCTCGCGCCGGCGACAGGGCTCATGCTGGCAGGCCAGGCCTGCGCCACGCGCCCCTGCCCGCCGCCCTCTCCTTTGGCAAGGGACGGTGCAAGAAGCAACGAGAACGATGCGCAGGCTGCTCGGGCCGTGGATGGCCTCCCCCGGCTGAATGAGCGGCGCATGTAAGGGCGCAATACGCGGGAAAGCGCCTGCATATATTACCCTCCCGTTTCAAGCGGGAATGGGATAGAAAATGCACACAAGGGGGGAGCGCGGTCTTCCAGAGTCGTGCAGATCATGCGGCGCGACATTTAGTTGCTTTTAGCAGGGCCTGCGCTTTTTGAATTAATACCCTTATTGTTGTTGCGAACTAATTTTAACTCACTATCCAGTGCTTCGGCTATGGCCTCGCTGCGGGCACCCGTGCCTCCAGCGGACCGGATACGCAGCGCATTGCGGATGACATGACAGGGCAGCTTCTCCGCCGCGGCTGGCGGGGTAGTCCGCCACGCTTTCGGGAGAAATGACGCGCTCATGGACCTGTTCGGAACAGACCCCGCGACCGTTCGCACCGCAGTAAGCGCCCAACTGCTGTTCGGCGCCGTGTTCTTCTCCCTCAGCATACGCATGTTGCCCGGTTACCGGATGCTGCCACTGTGGGCGCTGGCAAACCTGTCCACCTTGGCCGCGCTGGTGCTGGAGGCTGTGGGAACCGGCGCGCTCAACAACTTTGCCCAGCTTCTGGGCGGGATTTCCATGGCCAGCGGCGCGGGCCTGCTGTGGGCCGCCATTCGCTACAATTACAACCTGCCGGTCAACTGGCGGGCCGGCATCAGCGTGTGGGCGGCGGCGGTGGTGTGCATCGGCCTGCCCTCATGGCTGCTGGGGCCGGACGGGCTGACCTATACCCTGTTCTATCACCTGCTGTGCGGCCTGACCCTGCTGGCAGGACTTGGCGACTATGCGCGCAGCCAGAAAGGGGCATGGACGGTGCAGTCCGCCCTGCTGATGGTGCTGATGACGGCCTGGGGGCTGTTCTCCGTCTGCGTCGGCGTGCTCAGGTCCACCCACCTGATGGTAACCCCGCTGGAGGAGCTGATTCCGGCAACGCGCAACCTTCTGGCGGCGGGCACCACGCTCATCATCATCGCACTGAACTTCTTCGGCTTCCTGATGATCAGCCAGCGGCTGAGCCGGGAGCTGAACCAGCTGGCCTCCACCGACAGCCTGACCGGGGCCATGAACCGCCGCGCCTTCCATCGCCGCGCCGCAACCCTGTTCAGCGCGCCCGCCCCCGCCGCCTACCTGCTGATGCTGGACCTGGATCACTTCAAGCAGATCAACGACCATCACGGCCATGCGGCGGGCGATCAGGTGCTGATCCGGTTCACCGAGACCGTGCGCGGCATACTGCGCGCCGGCGACCTTCTGGGCCGAACCGGCGGCGAGGAGTTCTCCGTGCTGCTGCCCGCAGCGGATGCGCAGGTGGCGCTTGCGGTTGCCGAGCGCATTCGCAGCAGCGTGGAGGAGCTGCGGATCGAGGTGGAGGATGGCAAGCCGCCGCTGCGGGTGACGGTGAGCATCGGCATTGCGCCGATCCTGCCCGGCGCGACCTTTGATCAGGTGGCGCTTGAGGCGGACAAGGCCCTCTATGCCGCCAAGAACGACGGGCGGAACCGGGTGGCGTGGGCGATCAGCGAGACCTGCCCGGCGTGCGAGACGCAGGCGGCCCTGCACCCGCCAGCGGCTGCCCAGAAGACCGTTCCGGAGCCGGCGGCGGCGATGACTGCAACCGCACTTGCATGCACGGACGCGTATTGATTCTGCGCAAGGCGCGCGCAAACGCATCTGCCGCCAAAACGCTCCGGCGTTCATCGCACTTCCGGTGCGTTTTATCCGCGCTTCGTCTGCAGTTCACCGCAAAGGCCGGGTGCGCCGCATTGCTTGCTATCCGCGATGGCCATACCTTTGCTGAGGCGGCCAAGACTCCCTTCGCCGCCTCCCCTCTCCGCAGGGCGTCACAGTAGGGTTAGTAGCATGGAAAGTCTGGGTCGGCGTTTGCGTGCATCCATCGAGCGCGCGATTGACACTGAAGAGCGGCAGCGGCTGCTCGTGTTCCTTGAATCCCTCAAGCTGTCCATCATGGACCAGATCGAGGCCGGCGAGACCGACCTGAGCTACGAGCTGACCGAGGCAGTGTACGAGATCCGCTCGCCGCTGAACCCGCTGAACGAGCTGTGGCTCGATTTCGAGGACTGGCTGCGCCACAACGACCTGTCGTCCTCGCTGAAGGCCGAAAAGGGCTTCGGTGAGAGCCGCTTCAGCCTGACGGTCTATCCGGGCCGGTTCGGCCCGTCCCGCTCCCGCCCGACGAACGATCTGGCCGACACCTGGCTGGAGAAGCTGAAGGCCAGCTCAGAGAGCGTCAGTTCCGGGAGCACGGGACCCGAGGCCACTGGACCGGAGGCTGCACAGGATCCGGCCCGGGACAAGGAACAGAGCGGCGAGCAGGACGCGGCCTGACGAGGAGCTGCCGGGCCTTCCGAGGACCGGACTACCCGATCAGGCAGGCATACCCCCCGTAGAAAATCGGCTCATCCGCACGTCACGCGCGTCTAACATGATGCAAGATGCATCATGGGGGAGAGAGGCGATGACGGACATGACGAGCCCGGTTCGGGACAGGGTGGACGAGCAGGAATGGAAGCTGCGGTGCGACCTGGCGGCGGCCTTCCGGCTGGCGGCGCACTACGGCTGGGATGACCTGATCTTCACCCACATGTCCGTGCGGGTGCCGGGGCCGGAGCACCACTTCCTCATCAACCCGTACAATCTGATGTTCGAGGAGGTGACGGCCTCCAACCTCATCAAGATCGACCTCAACGGCCAGCCGGTGGAGCCGACGCGCTATCTGGCCAACCCGGCGGGCTTTACCATCCATTCCGCCCTGCACTCGGCGCGGGAGGATGCCAACTGCGTCATTCATCTGCACACGGCGGCCGGACAGGCGGTTGCCGCCATGGCGGAGGGAC
Organism: Pedomonas sp.; assembly: GCF_036515995.1. Lineage (NCBI taxonomy): Bacteria > Pseudomonadati > Pseudomonadota > Alphaproteobacteria > Sphingomonadales > Pedomonadaceae > Pedomonas > Pedomonas sp. The sequence goes on from NZ_DATBUP010000022.1 coordinate 7,100, forward strand.
TGATGCCACTGACGCAGACCGCCATGCTGGTGCGCTGGGACACCGCCTACCACGAGTATGAGGGCGTGGCGACGGACCTGGCCGAGCGCGAGCGGCTGGTGGCGCACATGGGCGACAAACGCGTGCTGATCCTGCGCAACCACGGCACGCTGACCGTGGGCCGCAGCGTGGGCGACGCTTTTCTGCGCATGTATCTGCTGGAGCGGGCCTGCGCGGCGCAGGTGATGGCGCTTTCCGCCGGGCCGC
>NZ_DATBUP010000023.1:0-13132 GCF_036515995.1 Pedomonas sp.
GTATCTGAGGACGCCCGCTGGTCCGGCAGGGTGCGGTGGGATCGGCCTCGGGCAAAGGCGGGCGCTTTGCAAGCAGCGGCACAGGCACGCCACGGCGCAGCGGCACCTGTGCCGGCGGTCGAACTGGCAGCCATCCGGGCCCTGGCGGATCAGGGCAACCTTGCGGCCGCGCAAGAAGCGGCCCGCGCGGCCATGCGGCACCATCCCTTATCGGTCGAGCTTTGGTACTTGCTTGCCTTCCTGGCGCTTGCCGACGGCAAGGCCAATGACGCCGTCGCGTCGCTGCGCCGGCTGATCTATATCGATCCCGGTCTTGCCGCCGCTCATATGCTGCTCGGCGCGGTTCTGAAGGACAAGGGCGAAGCGCCTGCGGCCCGGCGGGCATTTGAAACTGCATTCGCGCTTTGTGCGGGAAGACCGGAACAAGAAAAGGTGCCGCTGCTCGATGGCGAGACCTGCGGTCATCTGGCTCAGATCGCCAGGCGGCAGCTTGAGCAGATCCCCCCTTCAGGAGGAGCAGCGTCGTGACAAAGACGATGCCCGCGCGCGCGCCGCTCGACTGGGAGCGGCTGCATCAGCGCCTCGCCCGGGCAGCCGAGGCGATGGAGGCGGCTTTCCTGCCGTCACCCGAGCAGGCCCGGCAGGAGCTGGAGGCGCGGGCGCAGCGGCTGGCGCGCCCGCTTGGCGAGGCGGTGGATGCCGCAGGCCGGATCGAGGTTGTCACCTGGCGGATCATGACCGAGCGATTTGCACTCGAGACGACCTACGTGCGCGAAATCACCCGGGTCCGCGAGCTGACGGCTGTGCCCAGAGCCCCTGCGTTTCTGGCCGGCATCTGCAATATTCACGGTGAGATCGTGCCTGCCTTTGACCTGCGCAAGCTGCTCGGGCTGGGATCGGGCGGGCTGAGCGACCTGTCATACCTCGTCGTGGTGGGGGATGGGACACCAGAGTTCGGTATTCTGGCCGACAGTGTCGAGACGGTCATGAGCCTTGCCGATCAGGCGATTGTCACTGGCTCGTTGCCGGCAACAGGGGCCACTGCATGTTTGCGCGGCCTGACACAAGAGGGGCTGCTGGTACTGGACGGGGCGGCGCTTCTATCCGAGCCGGCGCTCTTTATTGGCGGATGAAGCCTTCAGGGGAACTGACACTATGACTGCATACTCTCGCTTCTCCGCGAGCTTGGCGACAAAGCTGACGCTGATCCCGATCGGGCTGTTTCTGCTGACGGTCGCCTTTGCCCTGTGGAATATCTACGAGGCAAGATCCCTGAAGGCAGACCTGGCTGCAACCGCTCTGACCGCAAAGGCGCGCACGGCGCACCGGATCCTCTATCACGCGCACAATTACCACACCCGTGCCGGCGCCGCGCGCGACGAAAGCCTCACCAATTTGCGCCAGCAGGTCGCTCTGACCGAGGAAAGCCTGAGGGATTTGACCGAAGGCAATACTGCCCTGGGGATCAAGCCTGAGACCCATGCGGCCGTCGCCGCTAATCTTCAGGAACGCCAGCAGTACTGGCGAGCAACCGCCCGCCCCGCCCTCGACCGTTTCCTTGTGGCGCAGGATCCGGCCGCAGCCGCGGCTGCCCTTGCCGACCTCGATGACGTTTTGCGCACATACTCAAGCATGATCGATCACGGTATTGATTTGCGGGAGGCCGCCTCGCGGGATGCGGTCGAGTTTTTCGGTCTGACGCAGTGGCTCTTCTCTGGGCTTATCCTCGCGGCATTGCTGCCCGTCGTTGCGCTGGCCCGAAGTACTTCGGGGCGGATCCGCGATCTTGCCGGTGCTGCCAACCGGATCAGCGGCGGGGATCTGAATGCCTCGGCTCCGGTTGAGGGAAGTGACGAACTGGCAGGCCTTGGGGAGTCGTTCAATGCCATGACCCAAGACCTGCGCCAGAGGATCGAAGCAGAGGCGCAAGGCCGGAAGGTGCTGGAAGACCTGCTTGGCGCCATTGCCGAAGCGGTTGCCAGTCTGACGACGGCCTCGGCGGAGATCCTGGCCGGCACGAGCGAACAGGCCGCCGGCATGCGTCAGCAGTCCTCGGCGGTGGCACAGACCATCACGACGGTCGATGAGGTCCTGCAGACGGCCGAGCAGGCTGCCGAGCGGGCCAAGGCCGTGGAGATCTCATCCCAGCGCGCCGTCGAGCTGAGTGCGGCCGGCGAGAAAGCCGTGGCGGATACGACAGCTGCCATGGAGGCGGTGCGCGCGCGCACGGAGCTGATCGCCGAGAGCGTCGTGGGCCTTGCCGAGCAGGCGCAGTCGATCGGTGACATCATCGCCGTGGTGACGGACATCGCCGAGCAGACCAACCTCCTGGCGCTCAACGCCGCCATCGAGGCGTCTCGCGCCAATGAACACGGCCGGGGTTTCACCGTCGTTGCAAACGAGATCAAGACCCTGGCCGAGCAGTCGAAGAAGGCGACCGGCCAGGTGCGCCGCATCCTCGGGGATATTCAGAAGGCGACGAACCAGTCGGTGCGGGTGACCGAGGAAGGCGCGCGCAGCGTGGACGAGGCCCTGCGCACGGTGGCCGAGGCCGGAGCCACCATTACCCAGCTGGCTGGCATTATCGCCGATGCGGCCCTGGCAGCCGCCCACATCTCCGCCTCCTCGGGCCAGCAGGCAACCGGGATGGCACAGATCCGCCAGGCCATGACTCATATCAATCAGGCCAGCAGCCAGAACCTGGCAGCAACACGCCAGGCCGAACAGGCGGCCGAAAATCTGAATGCGCTGGGGCTGAACTTGAAGGAGCGTCTTTCTGGATATGGCCGCTGACCATGGACCGCAAGGATCTCATCCGGCATCTGATGGCAACGTTCCAGGGCGAGCTGCAGGAGCTCGCACGCGACCTGGAGCGGGACCTGCTGCACCTGGAGCGGGCAGGGGGCGAGGCTGAGCGCACGGGCGTTCTCAACGCCCTGTTCCGCTCGGCCCATACCCTCAAGGGTGCAGCACGGTCGGTCGATGTCCGTCCCATCGAGACGGCGTGTCATCATCTCGAGGATATTTTCTCGGCCCTGCGAGATGGCCGCCGCATGCCGGACCATGGCCTTTTTCAACTGCTCTATCAGACAGTCGATGCCATTCTCGAGGCCGGACGGACGATCGAGCAGGGGGACAGCCTTGATGCCTCAAGCCTGATCGAGATACAGCCGCGGCTGGCGGCTTTTGCCGATCAAAGCGAGGAAGGACGCACGCCCTCAACTGAGGCAACGCCGGACCTGCCACCCCCGGCCTCGCCACCATCCTCCCCGCAGCTTGCGGCACCGTCTCCGGCACCGGCGGGGCCCGGGATTGCAGAGGCGCAGATACGCCTGCCTGCCCAGCGGCTGGACCAGTTGCTGGCCCGGAGCAGCCAGCTGCTCCTTGCTCGGTCGCGCGCCGGACTTCTCGAGGAGGGCGTCTCGAGGCTGCAGGCAAGATTGGGCGACGTGCGCGGCGCGGCCCGCAGCCTAGCTGCTCGCCGGCAGGGCCGGGCAGCAGGCCCTGTGGCCGGTCTGCGCGCGCTTGCAGACGACCTCGGCAGCCTGGAGAAGAGCCTGCAGGCCCTGGCCGCAGGCATGGAGACCAGCCGGCGGTCGATCGATCAGGCGGCGGCTGCGCTGGAGGCCGAGGTCAGGGCGGCGCGCATGCAGCCATTTACCATGGCCTGCGAGGGGCTCGAGCGTATCGTCCGCGACCTGACGCAGGAGGGTCGGAAAAGCGTGCAGCTTGTGGTCAGCGGCGGACAGGTCGAGATTGACCGGGCGATCATCGAGGCGCTTCGCGGCGTTCTGCGCCACCTCGTGCGCAACGCCATCGATCACGGAGCTGAGACGCGCGAGCAGCGGCGCGCCGCGGGAAAACCCGAGGAGGGACGCATTGCCATCACGGCCCGCCTGAGCGGCGAGGAAGTGCAGGTTCTGGTAGAAGATGACGGGCAAGGGCTTGATCTGGCGGCGCTGCGAGAACAGGCGGCGGGTCAGGGCAAGGTCCATGCCGGCGACCAGGATGCGGATCTGGCGGCGCTGATCTTTCAGCCCGGGGTCTCGACCGCGCGGGTTGTCACCGAGATCTCCGGGCGTGGCGTTGGCCTTGATGCGGCCCGCGCCACGGTCGAGGCCCTGCGCGGCGATATTGCTGTGACATCGACCGCAGGCCAAGGCACCCGGTTCTCTATTCGTCTGCCGCTGACCGTCACGACGACGCGGGCGCTGCTGGTCGAGTGCGGCGGGCAGACATTTGCGATCGAAAGTTTGCACATCAGACGGCTGCTGCGGGTGGGCAGGCAGGATATCCGCGAGCTTCAGGGCCGCAGCGTCGTGCTGCTGGAGGGAGTGCCCGTTCCGGTCATTGGCGCTGCCGAATGGCTCGGCCTTGGCGCCCCGCCGGGCGCGAGCGCGCCGGACCGGCTGAGCCTCGTGCTCCTGTCCGCGGGCCAGTGCGAGATCGCTCTGGTGGTCGATGCCCTGTTGCACGAAGACGAACTGGTCATTCGCAGCCTGGGGCCGCGCTTGGCAGGCCTGGGCCTGTTCGCCGGTGCAACCATTCTACCCAGCGGCCGTTTTGCTCTCGTTATCAACCCTGCGGCACTTGAGATGAGTCTGGATCGCCTGGAGACCCGCCTGTATCCGTCCCGGATGCGCCCGGAAGAAACGGGCGCCGGCAAACGGCGCCTGCTCGTTGCCGATGACTCTATCACCACCCGCACACTTGAGCAGACCGCACTGACGGCGGCCGGCTATGACGTGGTCGTGGCATGCGACGGGGCCGAGGCCTGGGCGCTTTTGCAGGAGAAGGACATCGATCTGGTGGTCTCGGACGTGGAGATGCCCCACATGGATGGCATCGCCCTGACCCGGGCCATGCGGGGGTCAGAGACGCTGCGCGCAATCCCGGTCATTCTGGTCACGGCGCGGGAAACCGAAGCTGACAAGGTGCGCGGACTGGATGCGGGAGCCGACGCCTATCTGGTCAAGAGCGCGTTTGATCAGCAAAGTCTGCTCGATGCTGTGGCGCGCCTGTTGTGAGACCCTTGTGATCCGCATCCTTGTTGCCGAGACGTCCCCTGCAGTGCGCATCGCTTTGTTGCAGCTGCTCGATCAGGATCCCGAAGTCGCGGTCGTGGCCAAGGCCTTGTCCGGGCGCGAAGCTCTTGCCATGACCATGCGTCATCGCCCTGACCTCGTTCTTCTCGGGCCCGCCCTTTGCATCGAGGGGGACTTCAATACCTGCCGGGAAATCATGATCGAGGCGCCGACCCCGATTGTCCTGCTGAGGCAGACGGGCGAGATTGCCCCCACCCGCCAGGAGGCGCCGGATCTTTGCGGTGGTGCCGTTGCCGAGCTGGCCCTCCCGGCCGCGGGCGGCACGGCCGGGCAGCGTCCTACCGATGCCTTCCTGAGCAAGCTCAAGGCCATGGCCGCCGTCAAGGTTGTTCGTCAGTGGCGGCTCCCGCTACAGCCGGCCGCCTTGTTGCCGCCTGCCGACGCGCCGCGGCACGTGCGTATCGTCGCGATCGCAGCCTCAACCGGGGGGCCGGCCGCCCTGCGTCAGATCCTGGCCAAGCTGCCGACGGATTTGCCGGTGCCCATCCTGATCGTCCAGCATGTGGCCTCGGGTTTTGACCAGAATATTGCGGCCTGGCTCGGCAGTGTCAGCTCGCTCCCGGTCAAACTCGCCGAAGGCGGGGAACGGCTCAACCCCGGGACGGTCTATCTGGCCCCGGATGACCAGCATCTCTGCCTGGCGAGCAAGTCCCGGCTCTTGCTCGATAACGGGCCACCCGTTGACGGCTTCCGCCCGTCGGCGACCCGTCTGTTTCGCTCCGTTGCGCAGCACTTTGGTGGCTCGGCTCTGGCGCTGATCCTCTCGGGCATGGGGCGGGACGGTGTTGCGGGTCTTCATGACATCAGGCAGGCCGGGGGGATGGTCATCGCCCAGGACGAGGCCAGCTGCGTCGTCTTCGGCATGCCCGCCGAGGCCATTCGCGAAGGCGTAGCGGACAAGGTTCTCGCGCTTGGCAGCATTGCCGCGCAGATAGTCAGACTGACACGGCAGGATTTGGGGGAAGCTGAAAGTGGCTAGAATACTGATTGTCGAGGACAGCAGAACCCAGGCAGCAGAGCTCCGTTTTGTACTTGAATCCGCTGGTTACACAGTCGAGCACGCTGCCAGCGCCGAGGATGCGCTGATCAAATTCGACCCCGGCAACGTTGATCTCGTGATCAGCGACATCGTCATGCCGGGCATGAGCGGATATGAACTGTGCCGGCGCCTGAAGGGGCAGCAGGCAGGCCCGGGTGTTCCTGTCATGCTGCTGTCCTCGCTCAGCGATCCGATGGACATCGTCTCGGGGCTCGAATGCGGGGCGGATAATTTTCTGACCAAGCCCTATGATCCGGATATCCTGCTCGAGCGGGTGCGGACCGTGCTCGGAAACCAGGCGGTCCGGCGCAGCAGTCAGGGCGAGGGCATCGATGTCATGTTCCTTGGCCGCCGCTTCCAGATCCGCTCCGGCAAGGAGCAGATCCTTGATCTGCTGCTCTCCACCTTCGAGGACGTCGTTCACGCAAATCGCAAGCTGCAGGAAAGCCAGGCCGCACTCTCTGCCGCCAAACAGCAGTTGGAGCGCCATGCCGAGGACCTGGAGCAGCAGGTCCGTATCCGGACTCGGAAGCTGGACGACCAGCGGCGCCATCTGGCCGAGGCCCAGGCCATCGCCAAGCTCGGAAACTGGCGCCTGCCGTGTCAGTCCGATGCGCTCCAGTGGTCGGATGAGCTCTATCACATCTTCCATCTGGAAAAATCCGAAGATCAGGTCACGCTGGAGCGGGTGCTGTCGATGATCCACCCGGAGGATCGCGGCCGCATTGAAGAGGCGCTCCGGGAGTGTACGCAAACCGGGGTTTCGCACCGGGAGGAATTCCGGATCCTGCGCTCGGATGGCGAGGTGCGCTACTGCCTGACGGAGATCCGATCAGAAATCGGGCCTGATGGCACGCGCTTGGCCCTGTTTGGCGTCTGCCAGGACGTGACCAGCCTGAAGCTTGCAGAAATTACCGCAAACGAGAATGCCGAGCGCTACCTGGGCCTGGTCGAGGCTTTGCCGGACAGCGTGGTTGTCCTCAGCAATGACGAGATCGTCTTTGTCAATCGACCGGCGCTGCGGCTGCTGAGCGCGCAGGATCCGGCCGACCTCATGGGCCGGAAAATCCGTGAACTTGGATCCTTCCAGCAGGAGGTCCTGGGGAAGGTACGCGATACGCCACCGGGCGCCGCAGGCGCGTTGCGCGAGGTGCAGCTCAAGGGCCCCGACGGATCCTCGCTCGAAGTCGAGATCACATCCTCCCTTGTCGACTATAACCGGATGGCGGCAACCCAGCTGATCATCCGGGATGTAACCGAGCGCAATGCTCTGGCCCGGCAGATGCAGCAGGCCATGCGCATGGATGCGATTGGTCAGCTGACCGGCGGCGTCGCGCACGACTTCAACAATCTCCTGGCCGTCGTCATGGGCAATGCCGAACTTTTGCGCGAAATGCTCGCGGATGGCTCGGAAGAGGCCGAGCTGACGGATGAAGTTCTGAACGCTGCCGGGCGCGGCGCTGATCTGGTACGCCGTCTCCTTGCCTTTGCCCGCAAGCAGCAGTTGCAGCCCAGGGCCATCGGGCTGAACGAGCGGCTGCCGGACATCGTGGCTTTGCTGCGGCGGACACTGGGTGAGCATATCCATATCCGCATCATCCCGGATCCGGATCTGGGGATGGTGAATGTCGACCCGGCGCAGGTAGATGATGCCATTCTCAACCTGGCGATCAATGCCCGCGACGCCATGCCTGGCGGCGGCACGCTGACGATCCGCACAAGCAACATAACCCTGAATGAGGCAAGCCCGGACAAGGACGGCGAATTGGCCCCGGGCAACTATGTCATGCTTGAGGTCAGCGATACCGGAACCGGCATGACGCCGGACGTCGTGGCCCGGGCGCTCGAGCCGTTCTTTACCACCAAGGAGAGCGGGCGCGGCACCGGCCTTGGCCTCAGCCAGGTCTATGGCCTCGTCAAGCAGTCCGGAGGGCACCTGAAGATCGAGAGTGAGCCGGGCCGGGGCACAAGGATCAAGATCTATCTGCCGCGCGCCGCATCCCCGGGCGAAGCCGACGGTCGCGCACACATCGAGGCCAGGGAGCTGCCAACCGGTGCGGAGACCATTCTTGTGGTTGAAGACAAGCCTGACGTCCGGCAGGTGGTCGTTCGCCAATTGAGGGAGCTGGGCTATGCCACTTTAGAAGCGCAGGATGCACGCCATGCGCTCGATGTCCTGGGGGCTGGCACCGATGTTGACCTGATCTTCACGGACGTCTTGATGCCAGGCGGCATGACCGGGGTGGAGCTGGCGCGTCTGGCACAGCAAAGATGGCCGGAAATAAGGGTGCTCTTCACCTCCGGCTATGCCGAGACCGCAGACCAGACAAACGGGCACTTGGCAAGGAACGGCCATCTGCTGAGCAAACCCTATCGCAAGCACGAACTGGCCCGTGCCATTCGTCTGGTCCTGGATACCCCTGGCCACAGGGCGGCGGAACAGTGATGCAGCACCCAGTGCGTGCCAGCGCACTGGGTGCTGCAAAATGGTGTGGTTTTTATCTGGCGGGGTGGCTGTTCCGGAAGGGGCAGGGCGGGTCAGCTCCTTGCGTACTCTGATGTCTGGCGACCCGGCTCATGCGGCGCTTGTCTGGCGCCGTTGCTCGATCCATCCCATAAGGTCGGCTGCGGGCATGGGCTTTGCGATCAGGTATCCTTGCGCCTGGTCGCAGGAGAGTTCGGCAAGGAGCGTGAGCACGCTCTGGGTCTCGACCCCTTCGGCGGTCGCCGTCAGGCCCAGATTGTGGGCCAGATCGATCACTGATTTTACAATTGCGCGCGAGTCCACCGACCGGTCGGCATCATCGACGAAGCGTCTGTCGATTTTGATCTCATTGAAGGGAAGCTGCTGCAACTGCGCGAGCGAGGCATAGCCGGTGCCGTAGTCATCCAGTGAAATCTTCACGCCCTTCAGACGGAAGCGGGTCATGGTGTCCAGCAGCTGTACGGCCTGCTGTGTCGCCCCTTCCGTCAGCTCGATAATCAGATGGTGTTGGGGGACCTGAAACTTCTCGCACTTGGCCAGGACGAGATCCGGAAAATCCAGACGACCCAGGCTGAGTGCCGAGATGTTCACGGCAATATCGATGGTGGTGCCCGCCGCGTGCCAGAGGCCCCACTGATGCAACGCGATTTCAAGGACATGATCCGTCAATCGGTCGATGATGTGCAGCTTTTCCGCCAGAGGGATAAAAACGGCGGGAGGAATGGGGCCGAGCTGCGGGTGGTTCCACCGCGCCAGTGCCTCGACCCCGACGAGACGGCCGGAAGCGACGTCGATCTTCGGCTGATAGGCAAGGGTAATGTCGCCCCGCGTGATCGCCTCGATGATATGGGCCGTGGTCAGCTCGGGCAGGGCCCGGGGTTCAAAGCCCTTTCGGGCCGCCACGGATTGCCGGAGGATCGATCGCAGGGTTTGCAGATCAATGGGCTTAGAGATGATCCCGGTCATCCTCAGGCCCAGTTGCTGGCCAAGGCGCCAGGCCGTATCGACAACACGTCGATCAAAGCCGCTGATGATCAGGATATTGGACTTGCAATCAGAGCGGGCGAGGAAGCGGAGAATTTCGATACCGTCAACGTCGGGCATCGACAGGTCGACCGCAATGGCGCCAAAGACGTGGCTGGCATACAGCTTTCGGAATTCATCTGCGTCAGTTGCAGCTTCGGATATGAAACCGCAGCCTTTGGCAACCCGCTTTATCAGCATGCAGACGGCGGGATCGTCATCAACAATTAAAAAATCGATCGCGCCCATGCTCTCTGTACTCCGCTTACCACTCGTAACGATGAGGCAACAACTGGAACTCCTGCCAGAGAAAGCCTGGCTGCAGCGCTGCAGGGAAGGTTCATGCGTCAACCGCCTGTTTCCCGCTCATCGGAGCGCGTCTCTCCGACGACCATAAATAGCATGTTTGCTGCTGAGCTATTTATCCTAGTTGCATTATATAAACGCGTTACTCTCATTGTAAATCCCGGCTGGTGCGCTTGTCCTGTTCATCGACAGACTCTAAGCGGTCGCAAATTCCCGCAAAGGCTCTCCAGATCTGATGTAGATCAGATTAGGAGAATGTGTATCGCCCGGGTCTCAAGATTGGCAGTTGGCTGCCGGGCGGCGGTCCCCCGGTTTCCAACCGGCGGCACGGCTGCGACAGTGCATAGGTAACATCTCTTAGGTCAGAGATATAAAGCCTAGAACAGCCTGCCGTTCCGGCCGGAACCATAAATTCATCGTCTCGTTGTCAGAATAATGCCGTTCGTGGGCGGTGCTTCAGAGTGGTTGTTCCGTCGTGGGTAAACTGTCCCTCCCTGCCATCATCATGGCCGTCGCCTCTGCCATCGGGCCGGCGAACGCGCAGACGACCGCAACTCATGGGACCGGGCAGGACAGGGTCGAGATCACGGTCCCGGTCACGGCATCGATCAGCGGTCGCTGTGGGTTCAGCGCCCCGCCGGACGCAGTTCTTGAGCTCGGAAATCTGGAGATCGCCTTCAGCCGGGACCTGACCTTTGTCCTGCAGTGCAATTCGCCGCTGCGCCTCGGCATCGTGTCAGCCAATGGTGGCCTCAAGGCCCCGGGCACCCCGACAAGGGGGTATACCAATCTTCTTGATTATACAGTGACGCTGCATGCCGTCGGCACGGGCGGCGTCAGTTTTCTGACGGCGTGTACCGCATCGTCGCTGGCAAGCACGGCGGCGGCGCCCTGCCAGTTCCGCGGCCCTGCCTCGGCGACTGCCGGCATGAGGCTGCCAGGCGCCAGCAGCAGCGATCAGGGGTCGTACCTGCGGGTGTCGTCTCAGCCTGCAGCCGGGAGCAGGAACCTGATGGCCTCGGCCAATTATAGCGACGTCCTGATGCTGACGCTCAGCCCTTCAACCTGACGGGGTCGAAGCTGGGCCTATGGCGATGTTCTGGATAAGAAAGGTGTAGCGATGAGAACGACTTCCGGCACCGCAAGCCTTGCGGCACTCGCAACAATCGGGATGGCGGCGTTGACACCCGAGCCGGTGCAGGCCCAGAGCTCGACCGGGCAGGTCAGCCTGCGCGGCTTTGTGGCGTCCCGCTGCGGGGCCGGGGGCGCGTCCGGCACGACGTCCTCCGCCTTCGGTGGTACCATATCCTTGGGCGAGCTCTCGGATACCAATGCCCGGCTGCGCCCGGCTCTTGTGAATTCGACATCGGGTTCTCCGGCCGGCACGATCGCCTTCCAGGCCGGCTGCACAGGAACCGCCGCGACTGTGACGCTCAGCGCCACCCGCCTGAGCACGACCAATCCGGTCCCGGCCGGCGAGGGAGGCTTCACCGTCTCGAACGACATCGACTATACGGCGCAGGTCGCAATGGCGCTGACCGGCGGCGGCATCACCACACTCAACTATACAACGGCAGCAACACTGCCCGCTCCAAGTACGCTGACCGTCGGCGACGGGTTTGCATTTATTCCGGACAATTTCGAGATCCGGGTCTTCGGGCTGAGGCCGGAGGGCGGCGACCAGAGTGTTCTGGTGGCCGGCACCTATGACGCCGTCATTACCGTGACCATCACCCCCGCCTGACCGGGGTCGTACGATAACCATAGGCTCCGGGGAGGATATGTGGTGCGAAATCCTATTCTTCGAAAGGCTGCCGTGCTGGCATGGCTCGCGGGCGCTCTGCTCGGCTTTGGCGGCGCCGCTCATGCTCAATCGGTGCAGCCGGTCATTCTCGACCTTCAGCCGGCTGGCCGACAGGCGACGCAGACACTGACCGTCAGCAACACCCGAACCACGGCCATTCCGGTGGAATTACGGGTGGAGAGGCTGGTGTTCGATGCCAACGGCACCCGGGGAACCGGCCAGGACCCGGGAGACCTGGTTGTCTTTCCCGCCCAGGCCGTCATCCAGCCCGGCCAGTCGCAGGTATTCCGGGTCCAGTATGTCGGTGATGGCGCGCTTGACAAGAGCCGTCACTACTACGTCACCGTTGCGCAGCTGCCGGTGCAACTTCCCGAGGGGACCACAGGTATCCAGGTCCTCTACAACATTCAGGTTGTTGCCAGCGTGCAGCCTCGCAGCGGCAAGCCCGACCTGAGGGTGACCGAGACGAACATCGGCAGGAACACGGAAGGCCGCGCGGTACCGGTGGTCACCATTGCCAATCAATCGGCCACGCATGGCTACCTCTCGCGCGGGCGCCTGACGATCGTCCAGCGGGATGCATCAGGACGGGAGTTGATCCGGCAAACGTTGACCGGGCCTGATATACAGCAGGGGGCAGGCTACGGGCTCATCGGCGGCAACGAGGTGCGCAGCTTCACGCTGCCGCTGCTGCTCCCGGCGGAGACAGGAAGCATTGATGCGCGCTTCGAGCCGGAGGCACGCCGCTAAGACCAGGCGTTGGCGCCTGCTCCTTGCCGGTGCGGTGTCTGGTGCTAGCGCCTGCACTCTCAGCGGCCCGGGCCTGGGCCAGGGGCCGCCGACCCCTGATCTGCCCACCGCGGCCGTCACACGACTGAATATGACCGGGCGCGCCTTGAAGATCACCGCACCGCTTCTCTTGCGCGACGTGACCTTGGGGGAGGTCGAGATGACCGTGGCGCCGGATGACACCATCAGCCTGCCGCCCGAGCGTCTGCTCGACCTTCTGGCTATGGTGGTCGAACCCAAAACGATGAGTACCCTCAGGGCTGCGCTCTCGGCACTGCCGTCGGTCGGGCCGGGCGACCTGGCCGGAAGCGACATCAGCATCGTCTATGATGCGCAGGCTCTGGCCTTGCAGCTTGTCCTGCCCGACACGTTGCGTGCGGCCCGCGATGTGCAGCTTGGCTCCATGACGCCCGAGACATTTGGCACGTTCGATCCGCCCGCCAGCACGAGCGCCTATGTCAATGCCCGGCTTTCCTGGGACCATGTGGCGCGCGGTGAGGATACCGGCTTTGCCGACCCGGTGCTGTTCATGGACGGTGCTGCCAGGATCGGCGGGGTCGTTCTTGAGACCGAGGGTGTCT
>NZ_DATBUP010000024.1:0-4653 GCF_036515995.1 Pedomonas sp.
TGGTGAAGAACCCGGGCTTGCCGCCCTGGTCGGCCATCATGGCAACCAGGTTGTCCCGGCCCTCGCACCGCGGGAACCCCTCGAACTCGATGACCGCGCCATCGGGCGCAAAGCAGTCGCGCACCCCTTCCAGGTCATGGCGGTCCGCCGCCATCAGGTAGCGGTGCTTGAGCTCGCGCAGGGCCTCGCGGTCTTCCAGTTCCGCAACACGCTCGGCAAGCTTTTCAAGTGTCAGCATGGTCGGCTTCCTTACCATTTCATGGACAGGCTGAGTTCAACCGTCCGGGGCGTTCCGGGCCGCCCCGAGATCGCCGCCGTGTAGCTGGCCGTCGAGACGATGTAGTCCTCGTTTAGGAGATTGCGCCCGATAAGGGTGACGCTCCACCGGTCATCGCTGCTCGTCCAGCCGAGCCGGCCGTTGAGAAGGCCATAGGAGCCCTGCTGCTCGAGGTAGCCTCTCGTGCCGCCGACGCCGTCATTGGCCGGGCTGAAATAGATCCTGTCCTGCCACTTGTAGTCAGCCCCTAAAAAGGCCATGCCGCCCGCCGCTTCAAAGCTGTACTGGGTGCCCAGCGTAAATGCCCACTCGGGCGCGTTGTTGAGGCGCTTGCCGGTTGCATCGAACGGGCCGAAGACGGCCGTATAGGCCCCCGGATAGCGCCGGTAGGTCGCATCGAGGTAGGCGAGGGTCCCGGTCAGCGAAAGCCCCTCGTAGGGCCGGGCCTCGGCCTCGATCTCGACGCCGTAGGTGCGGGCCGAGGCGGCGTTCTGCGTGATCGCGTAGGAGGGCGGGACGAACAGCGTGACCTGAAGGTCTTTGTAGTCGTAGCGGAAGCCCGCAACGGCAAGGCTCAGGCGGCGATCGAGCCAGCTGCCCTTGGCGCCGATCTCGTAGGACCAGAGGGTCTCGGGCGCAAAGCCGGTCTCGGCCGTCACCGGGTCGGTCGAGCCCATGTCGTAGCCGCCGCTCTTGAACCCGCGGGTCGCCGACGCATAGACGAGGGTTTCGGGGTTGGGCCGGAAATTGATCCCGAACTTGGGCGTCCAGGCATCATAGGTCTTGGACGCATCGACGCTGAAGGGGTCGTAGAAGAAGGGCGCGCCGATGACCGGAGCCGCGAGCGCCGTATCAAAATCGAGCGAACCGGACGCGGTCCAGAAGAACCGGCCGCTGAGGCGCTTGCGCTCGCGGGTATAGCGCAGGCCGGCCACAAGCGAGAGCGGCTCGGTGATGGCATATTCGGCCTGGGCATAGGCCGCAAGCGAGCGGGTCTTGATGGTGGGCAGCCGGAAATTGGTGAAGCCCATCTCGGGCAGCGTAAAGCTGAGCGGCTCGCGCACCTTTTCGTGATAATAGAAGAGGCCCGCCAGCACCGTCAGGCGATCCAGCGCTGCCGTCAGCGAGAGATCCTGGGTCACCTGCTCCTGGCGCAAGTCAACCGTCGTCCGCCCGATGTCGAGCGCACTAGCATCAGAGTCATATTCCAGATCGCCCACCAGCTTGCGCCAGGCGGTCAGCGACTTCAGCGTGATCTCGTCGCCCAAGGGCGCGCGCAGCTCAAGCGCGACGCCCCCGCCGTCCTGGTCCTGGCGGTTCTCCCGGTTGAGCGACACCGTGCGCGGGTCATCCAGCACCGCATCATCGCCCGGGTGGCCGGTCGGCGCCAGAAGCTTGGAATAACCGACGAGGTTGCCCTTCTGCTCCGCATAGTCGGCGCGCAGTATGGCCTCGGCGCGCCCTAGAGGAACCAGGACCTGGCCGCGCACGCCGAAGCTGCGCTCGCGGCCCAGATCATTGCCGCTCGAGGTGTTGTCGAAATAGTTGCCGTGGCGCCGGTACTGCAGCGCCAGGCCCGCCCGGGCGCCCCCGCCAAGGCTGCCGCCCAGGTAGCTCTGGGCGCCAAAGGTCTTCCGGGTCCCGCCGCTGACCTCGAGCTCGGCTGTCGGCTCCTCAGGCGGAGTGCGCGTTATGACGTTGATGGTGCCGCCGACCGAGTTGCGCCCGTAAAGCGTGCCCTGGGGCCCGCGCAGCACCTCGATGCGCTCCACATCAAGAAAGCTGGAAAAATACCCGAGCGTGCGCCCGAGATAGACGCCGTCCAGGTGCATGGTCGAGCTCGGATCGGTGCCGGCAAAGGGATCGTTCGAGCCGACGCCGCGGATGAAGATCTGCGCATAGCCGGCAAAGTCAGCGATCTGGAGCGAGGGCGTATAGTCGGTGAGCCCCCGGATGTCCTGAATGCCGCGCTGCTCCAGCTGGCTGGCGGTCAGCGCCGTCAGCGCCAGCGGCGTGTCCTGGACCCTCGACGCGCCGGTCCGGCTGGCCGTCACGATGATTTCATCAATGCCGGGGCTCTGGGAACCCAGGCCCGCCGCGTCCTGCGCGCAGGCTGCGGCTGATACGATACACATGGAAAAAGCGGCCGCACTTGCAGCGGCGCACAGCTCTTGGGCCTTCACGGAATTCCCCCGTTCGAAGCGTTAACCGACACGCCGAATCGCCACTGGTACTGCGGGCGCCACTTGATTATCAACCTAGTCTAAAGTCAATATAAAAACGGTACTCCAGCGTACTCGAAAGAAAAGTACTCGTGCGTACCTAT
This sequence comes from Pedomonas sp., assembly GCF_036515995.1. Classification (NCBI taxonomy): domain Bacteria; kingdom Pseudomonadati; phylum Pseudomonadota; class Alphaproteobacteria; order Sphingomonadales; family Pedomonadaceae; genus Pedomonas; species Pedomonas sp. Next base: position 2,604 of record NZ_DATBUP010000024.1, read on the forward strand.
GGGTTGCATTGCTCGGCTCGAGCCGAACCGGCTCGTTATTTGACAGAACAAATTTAGTGTTTTAGGGATCGATGTGTTCTTTGGGGACAGGAGTCGAGATGAGCAGCCGGATCACCGAGCACGAGACCGATGACGACCGGCATCTGCCCGGCCGGCCGCGAAGCTTGGAATCGGAGCAGGCCATCCTGGATGCGGCCATGGTCCTGCTCATCCAGCACGGCTACAACGGCTTTACGCTCGACAAGGTCGCCGCCGAGGCCTGTGTCAGCAAGGCGACGATTTATCGCCGCTGGCGGTCCAAGGAAGAGGTGGTCATCGCAGCGCTCGGCGCCATTCCGGCCATTCATCCCAGGCTGACGGGCAGCGTTGTTGAAAACCTGACGGACTTCATCCAGCAGTTCGTCCAGATGGTGAAGACGGCGCCGGGTCAGCGGCAGGCCGAGACGCGCATGGTGACCATGCTCCCGTCGCTCGTGGCCCAATGCGAACACAACGCGGAACTGATGAGGGCCTTGCGCGCCTATATCGAGCAGCGCCGCCTGCCGGTGCGCGAAATTCTCGAGCATGGCCTCGCCTCGGGCGAACTGCCGAAGCTGAAGGACATGAATCTTCTCATCGATGCCATCATAGGCCCGGTGGTGATGCGGCTGTTCCACGGAAACGGGGACGTCAGCGAGGCGCAGATCCGCTCGCTGATGGAGCTGCTCATTGCCGGCGCGCGCGCCCTGGCGGAAGGTACGGGCACCGGGCCGGAGGCTTGAGCGCAGGCTGGAAGATGCATGGGCCGGCCCTGATGATGCAAGGGGGCTTCACATGGTAGATCGTTCAGCGCGTCGGTGGCCGAGGATATAGGCCACCCGGGGGGGCAGGCCGGACTTGGCCCGCAAAGGGGGCAGGCAGAGTGACGGCGCCCGCCTTCTGGGGGCGCATTTCGGCAGGGGCCCGGTACCGGTTCAGGTGCGCAAGCCCCCTGCGCAGGCAGGTCGGCGCCTGACAGCCTGACAGGCAAGAAAAAAGCCTGCTCTTGATCTTGCACAGCGCAGAGCGAGGGCAATTTGCCGAAGAAGGCCAGCCCGGAAAAAGCGATCTGCCTTGTCCGGCCGATCGCTTTTTTCCGTCTTATTGAAAATCAGTCACTGGGCGATGCACGGGTCGGCGTCCCGAACCGCTCGTGAAATCCATCAAGCTCGATTGTAAATTCATCCCGCTGGCCAAATTCTTCGTCCGATAAATCGGCCTGCCCCTCGCCGGCCTTGTACCAGGCGGCATAGCTGGCCAGCTCCGAGCTGTACGCCTTGTAATGGGTCGAGTAGGTCCGCACCTTGATTTCTGGCGCATCGCCATCGAGCCGGAATTCCATCAGGCGCAGCCAGCCATCCCCGATCGCCGTGCCTTTGTCGCCTGCATCCTTTGCCGTCTGCCCCCGGCTCTGATAGTCCGCCATCACCTGGTAGACCGGCAGGCCATTGCGGTTCTTGCCAACACTATAACCCTGTCCGCCGACATGGCCGCTCAGCACCATGAAGATCTGGTCGTGATTGGCGATGAACTCCTCCCAGATCATCTGGGGGTCGTTGTCGGTCGGGTCGAGCACGGCATTGTTCGGGTTGGAGCGCCGGTTGCGCTTGCCGTCCCGGTGCAGATAGTCATGCGTCGTGATGATGGTGGGCAGGCCGGCAAACCGCTGGATGATCTCGCGCGCCCAGGCCAGCGAGGCATCGGGCGCATGGTATTGCAACCCTATGTGAAGGAAGCGGCACGCGCCTGCGGTGAAGACCTGCGCGCTGTCGGCGCCGCCATCGTTCGAGGCGACGTACCAGGGCTGATCCTTGAACAAGGCCGACTGCGACGAGAACTCTGAGAGGTAGCCGCTCAGCCCCCCGACATGGCGCACGCCCGCCTTGTTTTCCTCGGGCCGCGGGGGCTGGGCCGGGTCGGTCCAGAGCGCATCATAGTCGTGATTGCCCGGCACGACCGAGAACGGCAGCTTGCCGGCCAGAAGCTGGAAGCCTTGCCCGGCGGCCGGGATCTCGAACCCGCGCGTCTGGAC
>NZ_DATBUP010000025.1:0-49512 GCF_036515995.1 Pedomonas sp.
GCACCGGACCGGAACCGCCAGAGAATGCCATTGATCACCCGACGGTCGTCTACGCGTGCAACACCGCGCGGCTTGTTGGGAAGCAAGGGTTCAATGATTGCCCATTCCTTATCCGTCAGTTCGTATCGCCGCCGCGCCATCAGCCTCTCCATTACAGGAAGGCTGTTGAATCACGCTGGCGTCCGGAACTCAACCAAGTTTATGAGTTTGCGCCCTAATGGCATGGGACCGGGTATATCGACACGCCAGGAAGACTCCATTCGCATTGTCCGGTTTTCTTTTAGGTAAAGAGCCTTTCGAGCTCTTCCCTGTGTGCCTTGTGTTTGTTAGGGTTCTCTGCGGCGAGTTTCTTTAGGTTCAGCAGCTTCCAGCGCACGGCGGGAAGGTCCGCTGCCTGTGGCAGCCCGATCACTTCGAAATCTGGCTCGCCGTCATGTAGCGTGGTCAGAAACCGGTGGGCATTGGCATCGAGGCGTGCGCCGATATCGGCGATCAGACGTTCCCTTGTGTTCATGAGATCAGCGAGGGTGACGGGGATAGTCGTCATACCGATGAACTCGCGCGCATAGGGCTCGTCAAGCCTGCTACGAGTGGGGCGGAGCAATTCATGCGCTGGGCGGGGAGAGCTTGCGACATAAACAAGGAAGGTGTGGAACAGCTCGTCTGTGAACCCTTCGTTCTCGTAGAGCAGCTTGACGTCAAAGAGGTCGCGCGGATGCTGGCGGTCCATGGCGGCATGCAGCTTGCCCCCGAACAGGTCCTCAAAAGAGACGACTTGCAGCGCTGCGTACCCGAACTCCTCTTCGACCTTGGCCGAGACTTCGCGCCGGTCGGGATCGTGGACGACGCCGCGCGTGACAGGGGAGGTTTCGATCTTGATTTCGGCGGTGCCGAGCCGGGCGCGGATGCGGGTCGCGCCTCCGCCGCCACCGTCAATGCGGCGGGCATCAAGGCCTGCGATGCCGCTGCTGGCGGCGGTCATAATACGGTCGAGCGTTTCGTTGATGTCCGCGAGATCCTTGGCCCGATCCTGCACTGGCAGGTAGGTCAGGTCGATATCCACGGACAGGCGCGGCATGTCGCGGTAGAAGAGGTTGATGGCCGTACCGCCTTTCAGCGCAAAGACCTCTTCCGGGGCGATGAACGGCAGCAGCCGCACAAGCAGGGACACCTGTGCAGCGTAAAGTTCACGGGCCATCAGCCTCTCCTATGGTGGGCACGAATCCCGAAGGGACCATGATCCGGTAGCGGGGATGGATCCTACCCCCCTTCACAAGCGCGCGGTCGCCCGTGCCAAGGTCAAACTCGTCCGGGTTCAGGCGTTCACGCCAGGCATGCTTGTGACGATCCGCATAGACGAAGAACAAGCGGCGCACCTTGATCTTGCGGCAGCACTTCAGAAGCGCCGACAGGCGGCGCGGGCTCAACGTAGCGAGCCCTTGGAACACCATGTCGAGATTGTGGAAGCTTTCGTGGTCTGGCAGTTCGTCGAGAGCCTCGAGGATGGCGCGCTCCGGCGTAGAGATGCGCAGCGCCCAACCCCAAGGCAAGACATGAGCGTGGCCGGACTTGCTCATGGTGAGACCGAGCCCCGGGTCGCTGAACAGGCCGAGGCCGCGCGACACCAGCGGCGCGTCGAGTTCGATGCGCGCGAGCCATGACGGGATGACGCTGCCATACAGCCACACGGGCGGGGACATTCCGAGCGGCAGATAGTGGCTGTAACCATGCAGGCCGAGAGCCGTGCTGCCACCGGCATGCACCGGGTAGTTCATGATATGCTGAAGAGAGAGCAGGCAGGTCTGCCAGTCGAGCGCTACCGGCTGCGGGGTCGGGCGGCGGAAGACCCCGCGCTCAACGCGCTCCAGCCAGCCGCTCTCTATATATTTGCGGGTCAGGAACCGGCTAACGCCCTGCTTTTCCAGCCATGGCGCATCCACGAGAAAACCAGCCGGGACGGCTTCGAGGATGGTCTTCAGCTTATCGCTTCTAGGTGTACTCATAGTAAACATATTAGCATATTTGCAAAGAGGTGCGCCATAGACTCTTTGGAAATATCAAATTTTGGGTAGTTGAAGTGCACATATTATTGAATTATCAAAGACTGATGCGCGCCCGCACTCATGTGGTGACCATCCTTTGCGCAAGATAGCGCCCCCAATGAACGCCCATGCTTTTCCGGCTCCGCCGTTTTTCTAAACTGTTATGGGAATAAGGGCCGCTGCATATTGGGAGACATGGGTTGCTCGTTCATGCGTTAAGTCATTGAGGCAGGCCAAAAGTTGTCCTTGAAAATAGAAGCCACCGGGCAGCGAGGTCGGCATGATCTCCTCCGGCGTGAAGGCGCTGCAAGCCAGTCATCCTGTCGACTTTCGCAATTCTGCACGGAATATGATTCTTAGGTATCGGAAGGACAAGAACCGGGCAAAACCTTGGCCAGACCCAGACAGGGCGGGGGCCGGCTGGTCAAAGTCGTTCTTGCAGGTGACCTGGGTGTTGATGCGTCTGGTCGGTGGCCGTGCGTTTTCCCCGACGCAAGCTGTATTACGCGACGAACCGGCTCTATCGAGCGGGTGCTCTTCTTAGAACAACCTGGCCCATAGTGCCTCCTTCACAATAGGGCAATTGACTGCATCACCACATCCGGGGTCTAACACTTGGCCAATCAGTCGCGGTCTGACTTGGTGCTGTCTCGCCGTTCGCTATCAAAGGCGCTCAGGCACCCTCTGACAGTCGACGCGACCAGTCCTCCACCTGACGCGTAGCCAGCCTCTTCTCAGCGTAGCCGCGCCAGCCGTCAGCCAGATGCGAAAGGGTACTCATGGCCGCAAGTTCATCCAAGTTCATCGTATCGACATAGAGTGCGCGCCACAGCCGACGAAGGGTCCATTCAGGCGATAGGCGATCCACCAGCCGCAGCTCGTCTCCCCTCTTGATGTATCCTTCCTCAAGCACGCGGTAGTACCAGCCGGTCAGGCCGGTTTGCTGGACACGCAGCGCCATGTCCGGGACGGCGAACCGAGCGTTGAGCTTCCAGCAGGGTTGCCGTCCCTGGCTGACTTGAAGCAAGGCCCCGCCCAGCCGAAAGGTATCGCCAACCGCGACGCTCTCTTCGGTCAGCCCGTTGGTGGTCAGGTTCTCGCCAAACGCGCCTGGAGTGTCGAGCAGTGCCCGAGGTCCGATCAGTTGGCGCCAAGTCGGGTAATGATCGCGGGCGTAGTGATGCAGCGCCTTCTCAGGGCCGCCGTGATGCTTGCGGTCTCCTTGGGCGTCGCAAGCCAGTCCCTCCAAGCCAACACGCACGCGCCCAGTGACTGGGCGCTTGTCAATTGCGCTCGGGGCGCCGCGAGGTCCCAGTGGCGCTACGGATCCGGCCAGAATATCCTCAACAATCACCATATCTGATCCTCGCATCGCCTGAGGCAGCATCACTTGTTGCCTCCCACCTTGGCAATGCACCTCTGAGGCGAGGGGAGCCAAGCCTGGCCTTGAAGCAGAAGCGCTGATATGGCGGGCGGTCGCCGCCACCATTTGTTCTTGCTCGTCGCCGATCCTTGAGTCTAGCACCCGATCGTGCACGTGCAAACAACCGGGTCAACATATTCAGTCAGTCGTCGGCGCGCGGGTCAACCTGCGTGCGCGACACCGCTCATCATGATTGCGTTAACCTGTCCCCCTAGGCTGTCGGCACATGGCCGCCATCGCGGCGGGCTTGGCATCGATTAGCCAGGCCTCACGCCGGTGACGATCGCCTTGTCTCCCAGCCAGACCTGTCCGGGCGTGATGACGTTGCAGTAGACGCTCATGAGTTGGCGCATTTCACGCACGATGGTTCTTGTGATAGCCGAGTTTTTTGCGATGCCGCCTTGCTGCTCGGCTGCGATGATCGTGCAGCGCGGGCATTCCATCACCACATCGAACTGTACCTGGCCCAGTTGCACTGCCTGTCCAATCCATTCTCGCTCCCGTATCGCATCTGATGCACCGCCATCATCGATCAGAAAGTTCGGACGAAACCGGCGTACATCAAGATCCACGTCCGGCAAGTGTCGCTGGAGGTGCCTGATTGACGAGGTCGTCAGGATGTCGATCGGAAACGCGTCAAAATAGGTGCCACGCGGCGCGCCCAGTTCACTGAGCTCCCGCATCAGGTGGGGAGGCATGCGGCTCATATCGGGCAGAGGCTCCGTGTCCTCCAGGCCGAAGAGCATGCGGATTTCGGTCTCCATACTGCCTGTCACGAGCGCACCTTGCCCTGGACGGAGATGGTCGACCTGATTGCCAGGGCGAAGCGACAGGAGCGTCACGTCCTTGCCCAGGGCATCAGACAGGCGGGTGTGCACCTTCGGATCATCCGAGTTGACGGTTGCTCTGTCCGGCAGCGTGATTTCTACATGGGGCACCAGTCCGGCATCCGTGCCGGGTAGATAGCGAGCCGAGCACATCAGGAGACGCGGAATATAGCGGGCACTTCTAATAGCGCCTGCCTTCTCGTCGCGGACCGCCCATCCACGGTCCCACCGGATCCCGCGCGCGCCGACGTCTGCCTGGGTCAGTTGCTCGCCGCCCATCGACTTTACCGGGTACCGCCAGATCTGCGCGACGATCAGCTCTTCTGTTAGGGTCATCAGGTCAGCTCCCAGTGGGCCGCAGAGAATAATAACCGGCCCATCAGAGCATGACTTTGAGACCAATTCCAGAGTGTGAGGGTCAGCATAAAAGCCAAAAGATTCATCTTCCAGAATTCTGCCGAGAGCCGATGGGACTATCTGAACGCTCGTCTGACCCCGAAAGTAAAAGGGCCCTCCCGTGTGGAAGGGCCCGTTGCAGCGCCTGCTTAGCGTCTTGTTGAGCGTTTGATCAGGCCTTGTACTTCTGCACAGCGCCCGGGAGCTTGCTCCATTCGGCATACCAGGTCGTGAACAGCTTGAATTGGGCTTCGGCATAACCGCGCTGGCTTTCCGTCAGCTCGTCAGTCTCATTGAAGTGCAGCGTGTATTCCTTATCCCCCTGAAGCACCATCAGGTACTTATAATAGAGAACAAGGTCCGGGCCTGCATCGAAGGAGGACAGAACGCCAAGCGCCTGTTCAAGCTCCTGCGCGCGCTGGCGAGCTTCGAAGTCGCCTGCGGCTGCGGCCTGGGACAGCTTGCACAGGTGGATTACTTCCCGCGGCAGCGCGTTGCCGATGCCGGTGATAGCACCGGTTGCGCCGCAGTTCACGAAACCATGGTACACCGTCGTATCGACGCCAACCATCAGTGCGACATCGTCGTCGCGGCTGGTGATGTACTCTGCCGCATAGCGCATGTCCTCGGCTCCGCCGAACTCCTTGAAGCCGATGAGGTTGGGGTGCTCGGCGCGTAGCGCGAAGAACAGGTCTGCGCGAGTAGCGAAGCCGTAGTACGGGCTGTTGTAGATGACTGCCGGCAGGTCAGGCGCTGCGGCCAGGATCGCCTTGAAATGCGCCTTCTGCGCAGTGATCGACGGGCCGCGCGACAGGACCCGCGGAATGACCATCAGACCCTGAGCGCCAACCTTTTGTGCGTGGGCCGCGAGAGCGACGGCCGCGGCCGTGTTAACGGCGCCGGTGCCAACAATGACGGGAATGCCGGCTTTCACCAGGCGCTCGACGCCTTCCATGCGCTGCGCATCCGTCAGAAGGGGCCAGTCCCCCATGGAGCCGCAATAGACTACGGCAGACATCCCGATTTCGATGAGCTGCTTGCCCTTGCGGACAAGGGCATCAAAGTCAGGGGTGCGGTCCGCCGTGCAAGGCGTCATGAGGGCTGGAATAACACCGGAAAAAATCTTGGCTTTCATTTTTTTGACCGTCCTGTTGGCCTGTACGTCTGCAGGCTTCAAAACCATAACGTGAGCGTATCATCCATACTCTCAGATCAGACGATAGTATTTAGTATACGATTTGTCGATGATAAAGTTGAGGTATTCAACAGCCGGCCTGAAAACCTCACATAAGTGCCAGAGCATGTTAATGTCTGGTAGCGCTGCAGGCCGTTTCCTGCGGGCTGCGTTGTGCAAAAGGTCGAGTAGACAGATACTTTCTTGTTGAATCGCCTGCTGCCTAAAATGCTCACTCTCAGGAATTGCGAGAATCGCTGTGTTGCAGGGACCAAGGCGATTTGGCCGTCGGCATTGGCCGTAATTGCCTGCGACAGAATCACAGAGCGCCAAACTGGTCACCCTGCCATGAGCCAGGCAAAAAAGCTCCGTCAGCGCGTTTGAACGCCCATGGCGCCGGCAGTGATTTTGTATGTACTTTTGCGGAGACTGGGCCAGTTCGGACTGGCGATGATCGGTCGCGAACCGCCTGTACAAAAAAATGCGCGGCGGCCGGGGAGGGGGCCGCCGCGCGCGCATCCGGGAATGCCCGGTGAGATCCAGAAAAGGGGACTTTGGGTTATTTCGTCTCGGTGCGTTTCAGAAGATCGATCAGCTCGTCCTTCCAGAACTTTGCCCACGTATGGGTGCCATGGCCCCGGGTTTCATCGGTCGCCTTGATCAGCACATACCGGGCACCCGGCAGGCGCTCAGCGAATTTTTCGGCTAGGCCGTAATCCCATGGGTTAATGAAATCGTCGCTGGAATTTATCCAGGTCATGGGCGTGGTGATCTTCTCCAGATCCTTTGAGGGATCGTAGGTGCGCGAGGCATCCAGCTGATAGATCAGGTCGTTCGCGTCGCGGCGGGGAATGTCCGCCTCGACACGCTCCACAATGTAAGCGTCGGCGGCATCGCGGGTCGGGAATTCCTTCTGCAGATAGAGCGGCGCGAAGCCCGCCACCTGCAAGAGGCTCACCGCCGTGCGCAGGCCCCGCACTGGCGGGGTCTGGTAAGTGCCGTTGTCCCATGCCCGGTCGGACATGATGCCGTGCATGGCGGCCTTGCGCCACATGCGGTTGTGCCCGGCGATCTGCATGGGCAGGCAGGCCATCGGCAACATCGCCTGGATGAAGTCCGGGTGCTTGGCACCCCACACGAAACCATGCATGCAGCCCATGGAGGTTCCCATCATCAGCCGCAGATGGTTGACCTTCAGGCCTTCGATCAGCATGCGGCGCTGGGCTTCCACCATGTCGGCGTAGTCATACTTGGGAAAGTCCATGCGCTGGCCGTCGCTCGGCTTGGAGGACTGGCCGTGGCCGATGTTGTCCGGCAGGATGATATAGTATTTGGTGATGTCGAGCGGCTGGCCAGGGCCATAGAGTTCCTGCGCGAACTGTGGTGCGAGGAACTGCCGCCCGCTGCCGCCGGTGCCGTGCAGCACCATCACCGCGTTCGTGATGTTGCCCTTGGTGTCGCGCTTCGGCGTGCCAAGGGTGGCATAGTGCATGCGAAGTTCTGCCATCGTCTCGCCGGTACCAAAGGTGAAGTTCTTCAGAACCACATTTCCCTCGGTCAGCCGGGCCGTATAATCTACCTCGGCGCTGACAGGCATCGCGCCGAGGGCTGCGAGCGCGCCGGCCGCGGCGAGTGTCCTGAAGATGGCTTTCATTGTAGGTTCCCCTTCACTGAGCTTGGCCCAATGCCTCTTATGATCTGCCAAAATTAGTCGAGCAGGGCGCGGATGTCTTCCAGGAGTGTGCGCGGCACGCGGACGCCTCCAAGTGCCGTGCGCGCACGGGCCTCGTAGCGACGCTGAGACGGCAGACGTGCGCCCTGGCTTGTGATGCCCTCGAGCAGCGCCTCGGCCCGGGCCAGATGCTCGGCCGCCAAGGACCCAAGGAAGCGGGCGGGGTCGATGGCGATGATGAGCTCGCCGCCATAAGGCGAGGCCTTGGCGCCATCATCGTGGGCGAGGGACTCGGCGCTCGTCATGTCACCGATCAGTGGCCCTGCGATCAGCTCGATCATCGTCGAGAGGGCCGAGCCCTTGTGTCCGCCAAAGGTGAGCATTGCGCCCTCCAGCGCTTCAGTCGCATCGGTTGTCGGGTTTCCGTTCGCATCGATCCCCCAGCCGAGGGGAATGGACTTGCCCTCGCGCCGGTGCAGCTCGATCTCGCCGCGGGCAACGGCGCTGGTTGCAAAGTCGAATACATAAGGGTGGGGGCCCGGGCGCGGCCAACCGAAGGCGATGGGGTTGGTTCCGAAAATCGGCTTCTTGCCGCCGGCAGGCGCAACCCAGGCGTGGCTCGGCGTGAAGGCGAGGGCGACAAGCCCGTTGCCCGCCAACTCCTCTACTTCCGGCCACAGGGCGGAGAAGTGGATGCACCTGTTGATCGCCATCGCGGCGATGCCGCACTGCCGCGCCTTCTCGGCCAGTACCGGCTTGCCCATGTTGAACGCGAGCTGGGCATAGCCACCTTTGGCGTCCACCTTTACCAGTGCAGGAGCTATGTCCTGCACCACAGGTTCGGCATCGAGCGACACCTTGCCCGCCTTGATGGTGTGGGCGCAGACCAACAGCCGATAGATGCCATGGGAGGCGCACTCATCCCGTTCCCCTGCAACGATTGTGTCGGCAACTGCCTTCACATGGGGTTCGGAAAGTCCGTGGCGCGACAGCACCGCTTCTGCCAACGTCCGCACCTCATCAAGGGAAATCCGCACAGTCTCCGTCACACCATTGCTCCCGTTCTTCCGGCTAAGGCCGGGCGATCTCCATCCGCCTGTGGCCTGAGCCGGCATGGCGGGGAAAGATGGTTATCAATAATAGTATACGATATACAATGAACAGGGATAGATGCAAACTGCCCTGTCGCGCAGGCGAAAAGAACCGGCGTGAAGGCAGGGCTCGCGTCTCAGCCGAACGGGGCGTCGATGGAAGGCGACGGCTTGGTGAACCACTCTGCGCCGGTCTCGGTGACGTAGAAGTGATCCTCCAGTCGGATGCCGAAGCGGTCCGGCACCACGATCATTGGCTCGTTGGAGAAGCACATGCCGGATAGCAAAGGCGTCGTGTCGCCGCGCACCAGATAGGCAGGTTCGTGGATGGAAAGGCCGATGCCGTGGCCGGTGCGGTGCGGCAGGCCCGGCAGCCTGTAATCCGGGCCGAGGCCGCCCTTTTCGAGCACGGCGCGGGCGGCATAGTCTACCGCCTCGCACAGCACGCCGGGCCTGACTGCATCGAACGCCGCCTGCTGGGCGGCCTGTTCCAGCTCCCACATGGCGCGCTGTTCGGCGCTTGGCTGACCGAACACATAGGTGCGGGTAATGTCGCTGTGGTAGCCCTCGATGGTGCAGCCGGTGTCGATCAGCACCACGTCGCCCTCCGCCAAGTAGGATTCGCCCGGCAAGCCGTGGGGGAAGGCAGTGGAGCGGCCAAACTGCACGATGCAGAAGCTGGAGCCTGAAGCGCCCAATGCCCGGTGCGCCTCATCGATGAAGCGGCGGACTTCAGAGGCCGTAATGCCATCGCGCAGAATGCTGGCGGCGCGCCTGTGCACTTCCAGCGTCATCGCCTTGGCCTGCTTCATCAGGGCCAGTTCGCCAGGCGACTTCTGCATGCGGCAGCCGTCGATAACGGCGGAGCCTTCCACCACGTCAATGCTGGGTGCTGCCCGACGGATACGCTCCACGAACAGGAAGGCCATGGCAGGATCGAGCGCGAGGCGCCGCGTGCCAAGCTCACGCAATGCCCCGGCCACCAGTTCGCTCGGAGACTCGTCCTCTTCCCAGAGTCGGATATCAGCCTCGATGACAAGTTCGGCTTGCAAACTGCCCAGCTCGAAATTGGGGCAGATGATGATGGGCTTGCCGGTGAGCGGCAGCAGCATCGCCACCAGCCGCTCGGTGGCACCCCAGGTGACCCCTGCGAAGTAGCGCAGACTGGTGCCGGCGCTGACGAGCAGGGCATCGATGCCGTGCTCGCGCATCAGGCGGCGCGCCTTCTCGATGCGGGCCTGGCGCTCCTCAACCGAGATTGACGGGGCGCGATCCTGCCAGGGACCAAGGCTTGCCAGTTCAGCTGCGGCGCTGGAGCCGCCGATTCCGCGCGTCATCGTATCACTTCCTGAAACGCTCGAGGGAGAAGGGCTCAGTATTAATGACCGGAGTTTCCCCGGAGACAAGGGCACCGATCGCCTCGCCCGTCACGGCGGCGAGCGTCAAGCCTAAATGCTGGTGGCCGAAGGCGTAGTAGAGGCCGGGCAGATCCTGGGCACGGCCGATGGCGGGCAGATAATCCGGCAGAGTGGGGCGAGCGCCCATCCAAGGCTTGACCGGTTCGCCGAAGGAGAGGCCGAGCGCCTTGACATGCGCCTTCAGCCGCTCCCACTTGCGCGGATCGGCGGGGCTTTCCAGCCGGCCAAACTCGACGAAGCTGGCAGCTCTGAGGCCGGAGCGGAAGCGGGTGACGATCATCGAGCGGTCTTCAAACACCACCGGCGGCATGGTCTCCGGCCAGGTCGTATTTTGCGTCTGGATATGGTAGCCACGCTCGGCAATGATCGGAACGGTGTAGCCGAGCGGCCTTAAGAGGTCGCCCGAGGCGACGCCCGCCGCCACCACAGCCGTCTGTGCCAGCAGCGTCTCGCCGTCGTCCGTCGCGATGCTAAGGCTATTGCCCGACCGTTGGATCGTGAGGACGGAGGCCTTGTGCCGTCGCCCGCCCAATGCCTCGAACCGGCGCTCCAGCGCCTCGGCCAACTGGCCCAGATCGGTAATCTGGCCGCTGCCGAGGAACCGGATTGCGCCTGCGGGACGAATACCGGTCAGCTCGGTAATCTCCCGCATTTCTGCGTCGGTGACGTCGCGGCACGAGGCCGTGCCCGTGTCCGCTTTGGCCCATGTGGCGCGGCCCTTTACAGCAGTCGCTTCCGACTCCCATACAATGTAATGTCCGTCCTGCACCAAGAGACTTTCCGCCTTTGCGAACGCCAGCAATCGCTGCCAGGCCGGTACGGCCTCGGCGAGTGCAGCCTTCAGAGCCGCCTTGCCAGTGGCGAAGCGCTTCGGACGAGCGGCCATCATCAACCGCAAGGAAAACGGCAGCCATGCCGAGATGTCCCTCAGCGGCAGACTGAGCGCCCCGCCGCGCCAGAACAGACGGCGGGGAAAACTCTTGAGCGTGGCAATTGAGGCCAGCGGCTCCACCTGCTCCACGGCGATATGGCCCGCATTGCCCCACGAAGCGGGGCGGTGCTCGCGCGCCGGGTCGATCAAGCACGTTGCGATCCCGCGCGCTTGCAGGTTCACGGCGCAGCTAAGGCCGACCAGGCCGCCGCCGACCACCACAGAAATGTACTGAGATTGCGATTTTTTCATTGGCATGCAGTATCGTATACCGTATATTATTCAGGTGTTCAACGGAGGACACGGGCGCGTTCCACAGTTTCTGCCCGGACCCGCCTCAACCCGGCCGCAACCGCCCGGTTTGCTGCCAACGGCACGATCGATAGAGCAGCGGCGCAAGAGAGACGTATGCGACATACCTTCTTCTGCATTGACGGTCATACGGCCGGAAACCCTGTCCGCCTAGTGGTGGGCGGGGCCCCGCTGTTGAAGGGCGCAACCATGGCGGAGCGCCGCCAGGATTTCCTGGCGCGCTTTGACTGGATCCGCACGGGTTTGTGCTTCGAGCCGCGCGGCCATGACATGATGTCGGGCGGCTTTTTGTATCCGCCGACGCGTGAGGACACTGACTGCGGCATTCTTTTCATCGAGACCAGCGGCAGCCTGCCCATGTGCGGCCACGGCACCATCGGCATGGTCACTTTCGGACTTGAACACGGTCTCATTCAGCCGCGCGAGGCCGGCAAGCTGCGCCTTGAGGTGCCGGCGGGCATCATCGAGATCGACTACAAGACCGAAGGCGAGAAGGTGACGTCGGTCAAGATCCGCAATGTCCCGGCCTACCTCGCCAAGCAGGGCCTCAAGATCGATGTGCCGGGCTTCGGCCCCCTGTCGATCGATGTGTCTTATGGCGGGAACTACTATGCCATTATCGAACCCCAGGGCGCCTACACTGGGCTGGATGATCTGGGTGCGTCGCGCATCGTGGAGCTGAGCCGCATCATCCGCGCCAAGGTTCGCGAAGTCTACGAGCCGGTTCACCCGCTGGAGCCGACCATCCGCGGCGTCAGCCATGTGCTTTGGGCCGACAAGCCCAAGAGCGCCGATGCCGACGGCCGCAACGCCGTGTTCTACGGCGAGCGCGCCATCGACCGCAGCCCCTGCGGCACCGGCACCTCGGCGCGGCTGGCGCATCTGGCTGCTACCGGGCGACTGAAGGCGGGGGATGCTTTCGTTCACGAAAGCTACATCTGCAGCCGCTTCATCGGCCGCGTCGAGGGCGAGACCATGCTGGGCGACCAGCCTGCCATCATCCCCTCCATCGAGGGGGCGGCCATCGCGACGGGTTTCAATACCATCTGGATCGATCAGGCGGATACGTTCTGGTCAGGTTTTTCGGTTGTTTGAGGGTGTCATGACGGAAACTATCAGCCTCTCCCATCATATTGGCGGTCAATCCATTACGGCCCAGGCGGCGTTCGAGCAGCGCAATCCTGCCCGCCCCGATGATCTGCGCGTGGAAGGGCCGGAGGCTGATGCAGTCGTCGTCGCCCGTGCCGTCACCGCTGCCCACGATGCCGTTGATGTGCTGGCTGCAGGCGGCGTCGAGGTCCGCTCGGATGCGTTGGCCAGAATCGGCCGTACCCTTCAGGCCGATGCCGACCGGCTGGCCCTCCTGATCGCACGCGAGACCGGCAAGACGTTCGGCGACAGCAAGGGCGAGGTGATGCGCGCCGCCCGCCTGTTCGACTTCTTTGCCGGCGAGACCCTGCGCAACATCGGCGAGCGCTTCGACTCAACCCGTCCGGGCGCAATGGTCGAGGTGGATTATGCGCCGGTCGGCGTGGTGGCTGCCGTCACGCCCTGGAACTTCCCGATCGCCATTCCGGCCTGGAAGATCGCGCCCGCCATTGCCTACGGCAACGCCGTGGTGTGGAAGCCCTCGGAAATCTCGTCCGCAACGGCGGCCGCGCTGATGGATGTCATCGCCGCCTCCGGCCTGCCGGCAGGCAGCGTGAACATGGTGCTGGGCGCGGGCGAGGCGGGCCGTTTCGTTGTGGAAGCGGACGGCATTGACGCCATCAGCTTCACCGGCTCGGTTGCGACCGGCGAGAAGGTGCGCTTGGCCGCGGCCGCACGCGGCGTGCGGGTGCAGGCCGAGATGGGCGGCGTCAACGGCCTCATCGTCATGGCGGATGCGGATCTGGACAATGCGGTCGAGTGCGCCCTCAATGGCGCCTTCTTCGCTGCCGGTCAGCGCTGCACGGCAACGTCGCGGATCATCGTGGAGCACGAGATCGCCGACCGCTTTGTCGAGGCATTGGCGAGGCGGGTCGACGCCCTGAAGATCGGTGATCCGGCCGATCCCTCAACGCAGGTGGGCCCCCTGGCCGCGCCGCGCCAGAAGGCTCTCATCGCCAGCCAGGTCAAGGAGGCCGAAGCCACGGGCCTCAAGCCGGTGTTCGGCGGCAGCAGCGCCCAGATGGACGAATGCTTCTACGCTCCGACTCTGTTCGACCATGTCTCCGCCGACAACTGGCTCTGCCACAACGAGATCTTCGGCCCGGTTGCCGGGGTGTTCCGCGTCGGTGGGTTCGACGAGGCCATCAAGGTTCTGAACGCTAACCGTTTCGGCCTGTCGGCGGGCCTGTGCACCAAGTCTTTTGGCTATGTGGAGGCCTTCAAGCGCCGCGCCCGAGCCGGTATGCTCATGGTCAACATGCCGACCGCCGGTGTTGACTATCACGCGCCGTTTGGCGGAACCGGTGCTTCAAGCTATGGTCCGCGGGAGCAGGGACGGGCCGCCCGTACCTTCTTCACAACGATCAAAACAACCTATCAGAAACCGGTATAAACAACCCATGAGCAGCCTCATCGTACGGAATCTTTCAGATCAGCTTGTCGAGCTGGTCCGTGACCGCATCCTCTCCGGCCAAGTGTCGGTTGACAAGCCGATCCGGCAGGATGCGCTGGCCGCCGAGCTCGGCGTCAGCAAGATTCCGTTGCGAGAGGCGCTGGCCCGGCTGGAGCAGGAAGGATTGCTGCGCTCGCAGGCGAACAAGGGCTTTTTCGTTCGGCCGCTCAGCACTGCGGAAGCCGAAGAAGTCTATGCCCTTCGGCTCAAGCTGGAGCCGGAAGCCGTCGCACTGGCGGCCAAGCGGGCAAGCGACGCTGACCGCCGCATTGCGTCCGAGGCGCTCGAGACGCTCGAGCGGATCAACGGTGAACAGGGCACCCGTGCCGGCACCTTCAACCGGGCATTCCACCTGGCGCTCATCCGCCCATCGGGGCTTGTGGTGACCACCAGTTTCCTTGAGCGGCTTCACATCTTGTCGGACCGCTACGTGCGCAAGCACCTGGAGCCGCTCGGCCGGGATGAAAGGGCCGATAAAGAGCACACCCTGCTTCTCGAGACGTGGCTTGCGCGCGACCATAAGACCGTTGCTGCACTGATGCGGGAGCACATCGGTCAAACTCTGGAGGATCTGCGCAAACAGCTTCCTGCAGACACATAATATGCCGGAGGCATCCGGCAGTCCGCATAACAAAGGGGACCAGGACTGTGGGACAAACACTTTGGGGGCCGCTCAAGCCGCTCGATACCAACGAGCAGCTTGGGCGGGAGCATCGACTCAAGAAAACGCTAAGCTGGCCACATCTTATTGCATTGGGCATCGGAGCGATCGTTGGTACAGGCATTTACACGCTGACCGGTGTCGGCGCGGATCGGGCGGGGCCGGCCGTGCTTCTGGCCTTCGCCATTGCCGGTGCGGTCTGCGCCTGTGCGGCGCTGGCCTACGCCGAAATGGCGACGCTGATCCCGACAGCGGGCAGTGCCTACACCTACACATACTCGGTTATCGGCGAAGGCATTGCCTGGGTAGTGGGCTGGAGCCTTATTCTGGAATATTCGCTGGCGTGTAGCACAGTGGCGGTGGGCTGGGCGGCCTATCTCGTCGGCTGGCTGCAAGGCGTCGGAATAGAATGGCCGCACGTTCTATTGGCCGGGCCACACGCGGGCGGTATCGTTAATCTTCCGGCCGTGCTGGTTGCCCTCTCGATCGCGGGCCTCTTGATGGCGGGCACACGCGAGAGCGCCACGCTCAATATCATTCTGGTCATCATCAAGATCAGCGCGCTGGCCGCGTTTGTCTTCCTGGCGCTGCCGGCGTTCAACGGCGAGAATATGACGCCGTTCATGCCCTACGGCTTCGGCAGCTCAGTCGATGCTGAAGGCACCACTCGCGGCGTAATGGCGGCGGCCGCCATCGTGTTCTTCGCCTTTTACGGTTTTGATGCTGTGGCGACCTCTGCGGAGGAAGCGAAGAACCCGGGCCGGGATCTGACCATCGGCATCGTCGGCTCCATGGCTGCATGCACCATTATTTACATGCTGGTAGCTCTGTCTGCCATCGGCGCTGTCCACCACACCCAGGTGGCGCAGTCGTCCGAGCCGCTGGCCTTCGTGCTGCGTATGCTCGACCATCCGTTCGCAGCCTGGGCCATTGCGATGGCTGCGTTGATCGCACTGCCGTCGGTCATCCTCGTGATGATGTACGGTCAGAGCCGCATTTTCTTTGTGATGGCGCGCGACGGCCTCCTGCCGCGCAAGCTCAGCGAGGTTTCGCCCCGCACGGGCTCGCCGCTGCTTATCACCGGCATCACCGGCGTGTTCGTGGCGGCTGTGGCCGGTTTCTTCCGGCTGGATGAGATTGCGGAACTGGCCAATGCCGGAACGCTCGTGGCCTTTATCGCCGTTGCCGCGAGCATGATGATCCTGCGCGTGAAGCGTCCGGATCTCAAGCGCGTGTTCAGCTGCCCTGCGCCTTATCTGGTCGGAACGCTGGCCATCGTTGGCTGCCTTTACCTGATGTTCAGCCTGCCGGATCACACGCTGGTGCGCTTCCTTGGTTGGAACATGCTCGGCGTACTCGTTTACCTGATCTACGGGCGCCGCCGCAGCGCGCTGGCGCAGCAAGCAACGCCGGAGACGGTTCAGTAATTCGAACGCAACACCGGAAATAGAAAGGGGCGGTCACTCCGGTGGCCGCCCCTTTTATTTACCTGTAACTGCCAGCCGTGAGGGGCAGCAGCAGAAAATGTGCACCCCCTCGTTCCAGAAGCTGAGGGGGGAATGCAGCGGAAGCCCATGCGCCGAGGCGTGCGCGATAAAGAATTTGCTGCGCTCAGGTGCCAACAACACGGGGTCTCGGTTGAAAGAAATCCAGCTACAAAAAAGAAGGCGGTCCTTTGGAAGACCGCCTTCTCTTACATATTACGAATTTAGAAAGATCAGCGCGTGGTGTCCACCGCCTCGATCATCATCGGGCCCGGCGGCATGTTCCGCTCGGCCTTCTGCCTGGCCACCATTTCCCTAATTTCGGCGCGGAGCTTCTGTGCATCATAAATGATGCCGTCCTTCACCGTGTAGGAAATGCCGCCGATCCGCTCGACCTTGCCAGTCTCGTCGTTGAGCTTGATCGTGCCTGTGCCGAAAAGCAGCTTCAGGTTGGCAAGCGGATTGCCCTTCACGATAACAAGGTCAGCCTTGCGTCCGGCGCGGATGGTGCCAACTTCATGTTCGCGGCCAAGAACTTTGGCGCCTGCCTGGGTTGCGGCGTGGATGACCTCGAGCGGGCTGAAGCCTGCCTCGCGCAGCAACTCCATTTCCTGGATGTAGCCAAAGCCGTAGAGGTTGTAGATATAGCCGCTGTCACTGCCCACGGTGACGAGGCCGCCGCGGTTCTTGTAATCGTTCACGAACCGCATCCAGAGCCGGTAGTTTTCCTTCCACGCCATCTCCTTCTCCGTGGTCCAGTCGAACCAGTAGGAACCGTGGTTCACCCGGCTCGGGCGATACCAGTCCCACAGGCTCGGCATGGTGTACTCATCATGCCAGGCGGCGCGGCTCATGCGCATGAAATCGCGGCTGGTGAGGTAAGCGGTGAAGGTGGGGCTGAGGGCAAAATTGCGCTTCAGCAGTTCGTCCATGACCGCGGCCCAGCGTTCGGAACCCGGTTTGGCGGTCTGCTTCCACAGGCGCCCGGCCTCAGCAAAGCGCATTTCCTCGTCGTTATTCACATAATCATGCGGGAAGTCCTGGACCGTGCGGTCGATGAACATCGCCTCGGGCAAGCCATACCAGTGCTCCATGGAGTCGAGGCCGTGGGCCGAGGTCTTCAGCACGTTGGCATAAGAGACCAGCTGCTGGGCGTGATGCATGGTGGTCTTAAGGCCGAGCTTCTCCGCCTCATCAAGTGCAGCGAACAGCACATCCTCGGGAATACTGCCGAGGAACTTGATGCCGTCCGCATCCCTGCGCTTGGCCTCACGCATGGCCAGGCGCGCAGTCTCAGGGTCGTTCACCGGCTTGTCGAGAATGCTGTGAAAGAAGGGATAGAGTTCGAAGCGCGGGCCGACGATCTCGTTGCGATTGCTGCGCTGCTTGATGTCCGCCATCCACTCGATGGGCCGTTCGCTGCCCACGTCGCGGGCGGTCGTGATGCCGTGGCTCAGCCACAGCTTCAGGATGTAGTCCGCGGGGACATTTTGTCCGTCTTCCAGACTGTGCAGGTGGGTGTGGGTATCAACGAAACCCGGCAACACATAGTAGCCGGTCAGATCCATCTCATAATCGCCCTTGGGCGCGCGCAGGGCCTCGTCGATGACCTTGGGAGCGCCGATGGAGCGGATCTCGGCGATCTTGTCGCCGGAAATTACGATATCCACCGGGCCCTGGGCCGGTGCGCCCGTGCCATCCACGTATGTGACGTTGCGCAGCACGATGCGCTGGTAGGGGCCAACACCTTGGCTGCGCGGCGGGATGGGGTCGGCGATGGGGCCGGACCTGGACGGCGCGGCTGCGGCCATGTTGGGTGCCAGCGCTGCCAGGGCAAGGCCGAGCAGCGATTGGCGCAGCGTTATCCGGAGTGAGGTCATGTCTCAGTCTCTCCTCAAAAAAAACGCCGCCGAACGAATGTTCAGCGGCGCAAGGCGGGTAAGAAGTTCTAAACTCCGCTTTCGCTTTAGAAGCGGGCCCGTGCGCCGACGAAGAAGCGGCGGCCAATCACGTCGTAGAGGGACGGGTCGGTGTTGGCGTCGCCCGACAGGGCCGTGCCCATGATCGGCGGCTTGTTGTTGAACAGGTTATCGATACCGCCGAATACCTGGAGGGTCTCGGTGACGTCATAGGACGCAGAGGTATCAAAGTACCACTGGGCCTTGGTCTTCTCGACCGGGGATTTGACGCCCTCATAGAGCTTGAGACCGCCGATCATCCGGCCCTGCAGACGCCAGGTGAGCGGACCCGAGTTGTAGATCGTGCCCAGCAGCAGCTTGAAGTCAGGCACGGCGAACACACCAGTGCCGGTGCAGCCGCCGCCCATCTTGCCCGCGCAGTCGATCGGATCCTGGCCGGCCAGAACCTGGGTCGAGCGCTCGAACAGCCAGCTTGCAACAGCCGAGAGCGACAAGGTGGCGCCGTCGTCGCCCAGCGCCACGGCGTCCGGAAGATCCAAGCGATAGTCGGCCTGGGCGTCCAGACCCTCCACCTTGAGCGAGCCGATGTTGTTCAGCTGCGTCGAGATGTAGTCGACCTGGCCACTCGGCAGGCGGTGGATCGACTGGCAGGTGGCCGAAGTCGGGTCGAGGGAGGAGAAGCAGTCCGCCAGCGTCTGGTTGGCGTTCACGCTCGCGACGGCATCGGTCACCTTGACCTTGAAGTAGTCAATGGTGAAGTTCAGACGCGGCACCATCGGCGGAGAGATGACCGCGCCGACCGTGAAGGTCTTGGACTTTTCTTCCTGCAGGTTCGGGTTGCCGCCGCTGTCGGCATTGAAGCCGAGCGTCGCCTGGGTGAAGCTGTCGAGGTCTGCCGCCGGTACGCCCTGCGTGACGCAAAGCTGCTGCTGAGCAGCCGACGGATTATTGGACACGTCGCACGGATCGGTGCCGGTGGTGAAGCCGCGGCTGATCGGCGAGTACAGCTCGTTCAGAGTCGGCGCACGAATAGCGCTGTTGTAGGCCGAGCGGAAGCGCACCCAGTCAACCGGCGCATACTCGCCGCCGACCTTCCAGGTAAAGACGCTGCCAATGGTCGAGTAGTCGCCGTAACGGGCGGCGGCTTCGAGCGCCAGCGTGTCGGCAAACGCCATGCCGTCCAGAATGGGGACGCGCATTTCGCCGAACACTTCCTTCAAGTTGTAGTCACCGGCCATCGGACGCAGGGAGACCGGGCCATACTCCATGCCAAGGTCAAGTGCGCTCGGATTGAAATCGTACTTGTCCTTGCGATATTCGACGCCAAGGGCCACCGCCAGCGGACCAGCAGGCAGTTCGATCGGTGCGCCGCTGATGGAGGCGCCTGCCACCTGACGCTCGAACACTTCACTGTGCGCGCGAGTTGGGGTCAGGTAGGTGCCGGCTTCCTGACTGATGGAGCCGAGGCCGAAGATGTTGACCGGGACGCAGCCCAGGGTCTGGTTGCGGCAGACAACGTTGCCGTTGGCATCCACAATCGAGTCGAGGCCTTGGCTTAGGCGGGTCTGAGAGATCTGCCCTTCGATGCGGGTGTCAGTGCGGTTGCGCTGATACTGGTAGAAGGTATCCCAGCTCCAGTCGCTGCCGGCCACATGGAAGTCGCCGCGCAGGCCGCCTGTCAGGTTGAATGACGTGCGCTCGTAGGAATAGTAGCGCTGTCCCAGTTCGTCGGCACGGCGGCCGGCGCCGGCGATCTCGGCAGTGCCATCGCCGTCGGCGTCGAACACATGTGCGTTGTCAACGAAGAACTGGCGCAGGTTGGCAGGCAGGCTGGCGCTGTTGGCGTAGTTAGGCACCAGCAGAGTGGAGGACGGAGCACCAGGCGTCAGCGGAGTGAAGCTGTCAGGAGCCTGCTGGTAGTTGTTCGTCGTGTTGACGAAATACAGCTCGGTATAGGCCTGGACATTATCGGAAATGTCGAACTTGCCGATGGCCGAGATCTGGGTCCGTTCCATCGGGCGCAGCAAATAGTTGTCGGCCGCATAGTTATAGGCGTCCTGCGGCTGGCAGTACGGCAGCACTGCGCCGTTCTCGCCGAAGCGAATGCCGGTTATGGACGAGCAGTCGCCGCTTGGCGTCAGGTTAACGCCGACCAGGCTTTCACGCTGGCCCTCGCTCAGCGGCACGCGGGTGCCCGGAATGCTGCCCGAACCGCCTGGCATCAGTTCGCCGTTCACGGTGTCCAGCGGCACGCGGGAGAAGGAGCGGTCGCCCTGCATCACCTCGTCGCGGCGCGTGTAGGATGCAGAGACCACAACGTTGCCGCGGTCATCAGCGAAATTCGAGCCGTAGGTGACGTCGACCTTGTGTGAGGCGCCGTCGCCCTCGAAGGTCTGACCGTAGTTGTAGCTGGTCTCAAAACCCTCGAAGTTGTCCTTCAGGATAAAGTTGACCGCGCCGGCGATCGCATCGGAACCATAGACCGCGGATGCACCGCCGGTGATGATTTCCACGCGCTCGACCAGGGCGTCGGGGATGGAGGCAAGGTCAACCGAGCCGTCGGAGTTTGCCGGGATGAAGCGCCGGCCATTGACCAGCACCAAGGTGCGGGTGGCGCCAAGGCCGCGCAGGTTGGCGGTCAGAACGCCCGAGCCACCGCCGTTGTTGACGCTGGAGGTGTTGCCAGCCGCCAGCTGCGGGAATTCGTTCATGGTGTTTTCGATGGTGACACTGCCCGACATGGCAATGGCGCTGGCATCGACCACAGTCATGGGGCTGGGCGCCGCCAAGTCATTGCGAACGAGGCGCGAGCCGGTCACCACGATGGTATCCATTGCCGAGCCAGCCTGATCGACCGCGGCCGTGTCTTGTGCGAAGGCGCTCGCCGAGGCGAGCAGCACGGCGCTTCCCAGCAGCGTCGATGCCAGCAGTCGCGCTCTCCCACGCGACGGCCGCAAGTTTCCGTCCCTGTTCATATCCTCTCCCTTGTTTGCGCAACCGAGTCCCTTTTTCGGTTGTGCGTCCCTATTGCCTGTTGCCAGGCGATGCGGGCGGGAAAGCCAGCCACGTTCTTTGCGGGCTGAGCTTTCGTGGTCCACCCGTCGGTTCTCGGTGTTAACGGTTCCCCCGAATAACGTATACTAAATACGGTATGCGAAGATGGGCGGGAGTCAAGAAAGTGATAAGGGTGCTTTGCGGTGCAGGCTTAACTGTTGCCGAATTGTGACAGGCTGGCTCCGCATCGGCGTCCCAGAAGGGGCATTGCATCAGGCAAAACCGGGCAGGTCTGCGCGGTGGGACTTCCACGGCGCAGGCCTGCCCGGCGCATGTCGGACGCTTAGTTGGCTTGCAGCAGACGCATTCCGAAAATCGGGCCGCCGCGGTTGAGGCCAGCCTCCGGTTCGTAGCGCACCAGCACTTGTGTTTTCCCGCGTGTGAGCGCTTCGGGGACAGTGTAGTTCACTGTAAAGAACTCGCCAGGATTCTCGCCGTCCAGCCTTTGAGTGGCGATGCGCTGTCCGTCGATCAGGATATGGAAGTGCTTGTTGCGCTCCTCGCCCCAGTAAGTCGCCTGCAATACCAGCGGACCCGGGCGCACCTTCATGTGGAACTGTACATAGCCTTCCGAGCGCACGTCGCGGCCATGCCGGCCGCGGTAGGTGACCGGGTAGCTGTTCTTCGCTTCCAGCTGATGATCGCGTTCCGGCTGCATCTCGCCCAGATGCATGATATCGACCGAGCGTGCTTCCAGTTCGCGCTGGCGTGCCTGCTCGGCAGCAAAGGCCACCTGCGCGTCTGCCCACTGGGCATTGGTGAAGCGGCGGAAATAAACGGCCGTGCGCCGCTCCCACTGGCTGTAGAACGGATGGAATTCCAGATCCTTCGGGCGGCCGACGCCCTGGCTGCGGAATTGCTTCTGCTCGACCGACACGGGCACGAAGCCGGCCAGAAGTGTGTCGGAAACCAATGCGGGAGCCGGGCCGCTGAAGGGCTCCTCGGACGAGCCCATGTCCGCCGCCAGCACCACCGGGCCATGCAGGAGGGCAATCATGTCCGGATCATCGACCGTCGATTCCGTGCGCAGCTTCATCGGCAGGGTAAGGCTGATGCGGTCTCCCTTCCTCCACTTGCGGCGCAGGACGACGTAGCCGCTTCTGGCGTCAAACGGCTGGTCCATTCCATTGATGGCGACCTTTGCACCCTCGCACCAGGCGGGAATGCGCAGAGCAATCGCAAAGGCATCGGCCTGCGCAAGCTCCGTCAGGGTCAGGGTCACGTCCTCAGAAAAGGGATACCGGGTGTCGAGCCGGATGCTGGCATTGCGCTCGGTCCAGGTCACCTGCGAGGGGATGAACAGGTTGACGATCAGCGTATCGCCACCCTGCCAATAGATGCTCTCGCCATGTTTGGAATGGGTCTCGATGCCGGACCCGACACAGCACCAGAAATGCTCGAAGTCCTTTGAGAAGGTGCGGTGCGTGCCTGACATCAGCGGCACCATGTAGGCAAAGCCGCCGGTCTTCGGGTTCTGGTGGGCGAGCATGTGATTGAGGTGTGCCCGCTCATAGTAGTCAAACAGGTGTGCGCTGGGCGACCAGCTATAAAGATGCCGGGTCAGCTTCAGCATGTTGTAGGTGTTGCAGCTTTCGCAAGTCTGCTCGGTGATGTGCTTCGAGACCGTGCGTGCCGCCGGGAAATATTCCCGGTCCGCATTGCCACCGATCACATAGGAGTAATCGCGGACCACCGTCTCCCAGAAGAACTCTGCGGCGACGCGCTCCCTCGGGGCGTTGATGAGCTCATGAATGCGCGCAAGGCCGATGATTTTTGGAATTTGCGTGTTGGCGTGAATCCACGGCAGTGAATCCTGCCGGTTGCGAAGCGGGTCGAGAACCTTGCGATGGTCCAGGCGTCGGGCGAGCCTCAGCCAGCGTCCGTCCTTGGTGCGGGCGTAGAGCTCAGCGAAGCTCTCATTGATGCCGCCGTACTCGCAGTCCAGCACCTGCTGTACCTGCTCGTCGTTAAGCGCGGCGAACACCTTATCGATATAGCCGGCCAGCTTCACGGCGATGCGCAACGCATGCGGATTGCCGCACAAGGTCTCGGCATCGAAAAGGCCTGCGAACAGCTTGTGCCAGTTGTAGAAGGGCACCCAGCAGCCATTGAGATCGAAACCGGCGGAGCGGATGTCACCAGCCATGATTTCCGGGAAGATGACCTTTCCATCCTCCACCACGTCGCCGCGCTTGCGGGTGAAGCCTGCCACATAGCCATCGCCATGGGCGGCCTGCGCTTCTGCCAGCTCGCTGACAATATAATCCACGCGGCGCTTGCATTCGATGTCGCCGGTCTGGGCATGCATCAGCGACAGGGCGGTCAGGTAATGGCCAAGCGTGTGCCCAGCGATGGTATCGCTCTCCCAGCCGCCATAGACTTCGCCCTTAGGGCTAAGCCCGGCACTTGCGCGGAAGTTGTGCAGCAGGCGGTCAGGCTCCAGTCGGTGCAGGTAAGCGCGATTGGCCTCCACAGCATCCAGAAACGGGGAGGGCAGGAGTCGCACGTCGGCGAGTGGCAGCGGCGCTGCATGGGCAGGCAGAAGGCTGGCCCGCCCTGCCGCCAGGACCGAGGAGGGCAGGAGGGCACTAAGGGCTGCGGTGGCAAGCAGAGTCCGGCGATCGACAGTCAATGAGGTCGTCATAATTTTGGTATCCGCCTGTCGCTAAAATCGTATACGTAATACGATACGTAGCCACCTGCATCTGTCAAGGCGGGTTGCGGCGGTGGCCCGAGTTTGCAGCGCAGACGAACCAGCTTAGCGGGCAGTGCTCGGTGTACCTGCATGATTTTATGCATCTGCGGTGTTGACAGAACGGCCGATTCCGTATCGTATTCCGTATACGATTGTCGCCAAGCCGGGTGGCGGCAGGATAAATCAAACGGGGGTCCCGGCGAGGAGATATCGTATGCGCACTGCTTCCCTTATGCTCCGCGTGCTGCTGGCCTCAGCGGCGATTGGCGCCGTTCCCGCCACGCTCGTCAGCGCTTCTGCGGCGTCGGCTGCCCAAACCCAGACTGCAAACAGTGCCGATACGCGCCTGCGCAGCATCTACGAGGCGGAGTGGAAGTGGCGCCAGGCGGAGTTCGCCCGCACGCCCGATGGCAAACCTACGGCTCATCTGCCGAGCGTGAATGAGGCCAGCCAGCAGCGCCGCCTGGCCTATTGGGAAAATGTATTAAAGCAGCTGGATGCTATCCCGGTCGACCAGCTCTCTGCGGAAGAGAAGATCAACTACGATGTGTTTCGCGCCATGGTATGGGGCGACGCGGTTGACCTGCGGTATAAGTCCTATGAAGCGCCGTTCAATGCGGACACGTTCTTTTGGACCAGCCTCGGCTCCCGCAAGTCGCTGCTGACGATGGCGGAATATCAGGACTACCTTAGCCGCCTGCGCGAGATTCCGCGTTATTTCGATGAGCATATGACCAACATGCGTGCGGGTCTTGCGCGCGGTTATACCGTGCCGCGCGTGGCGATTGAAGGTCGCGACAAGACCATGGAGCCGTACCTGCGCACCGGCGAGGACAATCCGCTATTCGAGCCGTTCAAGCAGATTCCGGCCAACATTCCCGCGGCCCAGCGGGAGCAGATCAAGGCCGAGGGTCTGAAAGTCATTCGCGAGGTGGTGGCGCCATCCTACACCAAGCTGCACACCATGTTCCGCAGCGAATACATGCCCAAGGCCCGCAAGACAATTGCGTCAAAGGACCTGCCGAACGGCGACGCCTACTATCAGGACATGGTGCGCAAGTTCACCACCCTGGACATTACTGCAAAGGAAATTCACGAAACCGGCCTCAAGGAAGTGGCGCGCCTCACGGCCGCCATGGAGAAGACCAAGGAGAAGGCCGGCTTCAAGGGTACGCTGGCTGAGTTCCGGCACTTCCTGCGCACCGATCCGCAGTTCTACGCCAAGACGCCGTATGAACTGCTGGCCAAATCGGCCTACGTGTCAAAGAAGGCGGATGCTGCAATGAGCGAGACCATCGCGACGCTGCCGCGTTACCGCCACGGCATCATCCCCGTTCCCGAAGCGCTGGCGCCGATCTACACTGGCGGTCGCGGCGGTCTCGAGAACTGCATGATGAACACCTACAATCTGCCGGCCCGGTCGCTGTTCAACATCCCGGCGCTCACCGTGCACGAGTGCACGCCGGGCCACAGCTTCCAGGCGGCGCTGGCATTGGAAGCGCCGGAGCGGCCGGATTTCCGCAAGAACATCTACTTCTCCGGCTACGGCGAGGGGTGGGGTCTATACACCGAATATCTCGGCTACGAGATGGGCATCTACGAGACGCCCTATGACGAGTTCGGCCAGCTCTCCTACGAGATGTGGCGCGCGGCCCGTCTGGTCGTAGACACTGGCATTCACCAGTTCGGCTGGACCCGCCAGCAGGCGATCGATTACCTGATGAACAACACCGCCCTCACCCAGCATGAGGTGGTGAACGAAATTGACCGGTACATCGCCTGGCCGGGTCAGGCTGTGTCCTACAAGCTGGGTGAGCTGACGATCCGTCGCCTGCGCGCAGAGGCCGAAGCGGCGCTCGGCGAGAAATTCGACAAGCGTTACTTCCACGATGTGATCCTGCAGCTCGGCGCCGTGCCGTTGCCAACGCTGGAAGATCAGATCAAGAGGTTCATCGCCAACGGCGGCCACGGCCCAGGACAGGTCTCCTGAGGATGGGCGCTTACCTGCGTGCTGCCCTTCTGGCCCTCGGTCTTCTGCCTGTGGGTTCCTCTCCCGCCGCGTTGGCGGGCGAGGGGCCCGCGGCGGCCACGCTTGCGGGCGTGGACGTGGCGGCGGAAGAGGGGGCAATCCGGGGTGTCATTGCGGACATGGAGGCGGCCTGGAACCGTGGGGATTTTCGGG
The DNA here is from genome assembly GCF_036515995.1 of Pedomonas sp. Lineage (NCBI taxonomy): Bacteria > Pseudomonadati > Pseudomonadota > Alphaproteobacteria > Sphingomonadales > Pedomonadaceae > Pedomonas > Pedomonas sp. Next base: position 25,884 of record NZ_DATBUP010000025.1, read on the forward strand.
GCTACATGGCGGGCTTCGCCAATCCAGATGTAACTTTCGTCTCCCGCGGCCAGTTCCAGAAGGATTGGCAGGGCACGCTCGAACACTATATCCGTGATTACGGCGCGTCCGCTGACACCCGCGGGCAGCTGCACTTCTACGATATCTGGATTGAGATTCTGGCACCCGACGCGGCCCAGCTCATCAGTCGTTTCCGTCTCAGCCGTTCGCAAAAAACCCTCGATGGGATCAACACGCGGCTGATGCGCAAGCGCGACGGCAAATGGGTCATCGCGCTGAACCATGTCTCGGCTACGGAGACGCCATAACGGTCGGCGGTGGCTGCCTCTGCAGTTGCGAGTGCAGGCGCTGAAGACCCAAAAACAATAACTATCCCCAACGCGTAATATCTGACGGTCACGCCTACTCCTCCAGGCGTGGCCGTTATTTCTTGTGGACACCGCCCTTCCGAGGCCTCTCCGCAGACTCCGACGCTTTGTTCTGGAGGTTGAGCCGAGATCGGTAACGTATCCGGCCGCGCCAGGGCATTTGCTTCAAGCAGAAGCTTTTGCTGGCACGACCTATCCGGCTTCTTCTCCATGGAAGCGGGCATGGTGGTAATTCTGGTTATCAGGCCGCTGCGGACGTGTCTTATGGAGAAGTTTGGGTCCCTCTTTTGGGGCGGCAACTTTGCCGACGGCACCGGCGCTTATCCCTGATGAAACCTTTCAAAACCGCCCCTGCCCGAAATGCTCTAAACTGCCAGCAAAAAAGGGGTCCAGTTCTGTCCACGGCAAAGACCGGCTCACTCCGTGCACTTCATTGGCCGAAAGGGCTAAGGCCGCAGGTTTGCCCCCGTAGCAAGGCGATCGAGGTGTTTTGGGCCGATGCTTCAGACGCACATTATGGTCATGCTCAGAAAAGTTCGGCCAACTGGAGGCTGCTCCCAAATAAAGCTACGAGCTCAGCCTTGCGCTTCGTGCCTGTCTTCATGAAGATGCTCTTGCAGCACGGGCAGCCATGGCAGCCGTTCCATGATTGGAAATCGATGCTCGAGACACTCTCAGGCGTGTCGCTGTTCTGAAATGACGGAAGGGTCTGTTCGGAAAGGCGCTACTGCCGATTTACAATCTCCAGAATCTGGCAAAGCACGGATCAGGCGGCTATTTTGCGCCCATGGAGGAGCCGCAACTGATGATCGACGATATCAAAGCCAACCTTCCGAGCTTTGCACTGAGATTACCTGAGAAGGTGCGGTTCGCCTGTGAGCTAGCAAGAGGAAAGGGGACAGATCTTTATCCAGATCGAGCTTCCGAGCGTCCCTGTAATCCTATACTGATATGGTCGCGCATCTGAAAGCAGGCCTTATTTCAGGCCTGCCTGTCATGGGAATTGCTCATCCTGTTGCCAGGCTGGCTGATCGACCTTCTGCCGCACAACCAACCCGGCAGCAGCCTGATCTATTCCTTCTTGCCAAACAGTGACAAGGTGCCGGGCTTGCGCGCTTGGCGACGGACAACCTTCTCGACGATCACGTCCTTGCTGGCCCGGTTGGCTCTGGCCGCCGTGACGACGCGCCGGGTGGACTTGGCTCTCTTAACGGGTGCCGGTGCGGGCTCGGCTGCCTGTTCGGCCTTGGCTGACTTGGCGTATCCCAGGCCGCTTTTCTGTGCGAGACGGCGCTTTCTTTCAATGTAGCGCGGCGGTGCGGACGGATAATCGGCCGGGAGGTTCCATCTTTTGATGTAATCCTCCAGGCTCAGATTGAACCTGCTGCGGATGTAAGGTTTCAGCAGCGTGACCTTGCCGCCGTCCTCAAGACAGATGAGATGGTCTGGAAAGACGCTGGGGTGCGCGGCGCTTTCGGGATTGAGCTTCTTGGCAACGGCCGGTGTAATGCGCTGCGCCAGCCAGGTGTCGAGGTTCTTGTAAGCTGGATTGCTAATGTCCGTCATGATGACCGGAGCAATCTCCACACTCGGAGCCATGACGGGTTCCGCTCCGTCTGACAACGGCGGCAAGCCCTTTTTCTGTCTGTAAGCTGGCGTCACGGACGGAAAATCGGCCGGCAGATTCCATTTCTGGATATATGCCTCCAGCGTCATGTTGAAGCGCCGCTCAAGGTGAGGTTTCAGCAACTTGACTGAACGGCCATCCTCCAGACAGATAAAATGATCATAGTGCAGCGACGGGTGTATGCTGCCATTCCGGTTCAGCTTCTTGGCAACCTCCGGCGTAATGCGCTCTGCCAGCCAGGGATCAAGGCCTGCATAGGCCGGATTTTCAACGGCTGCGGCCTCGCCGGAAGTCCCGGCAGGATCGTCATGGTGAGCGTCCGTCGGGCGCGGGGTCGAGGCTGAAGTTTCGGTGCCAACTAAGGAAAGAAGGTCGTTCTCAGGTGCGGGCGCAACTGAAGATGAGATAGACTCGCTCTGGGCTTTGCTGACGCGAACTATTTCGCTCGGCTGGGGCGACGCATCGGTCGGTGTGATGACCAGGCCCGAGGCGGGTGTAACTGGCGCCAGGGCCAACGCGGCCTCTTTGGCGACCAGTTCACTCGGATCGCTGTCTGCAGCTTCCTCGCTTTGAATTTGCTTTAGCGTCTTGTGAATGGAGTGGAGGAAATCCGGAACCTTGTCGGCAGAAACCGGATTGATGGACAGATGCGCCGAGGCCAGGCGAACGGTCATCTCCAGGAGGTCGGTTGTCATCAGGATGTTTCTCGATCTAATAAAATTTTATTAGCTAGTAGGCGGAGAGGCGATGCCAACTTTGCAAGGAACGGGCAGGAAGGAGAGGTGATCCAAAAGAAGATCTTGTGAACCTTCCTGCAGGCTCACCGCCCTTTAGGACCTGTAGGCCGATATTGTCAATGCTACTGCCGATGAAGGACCTTTTTATCCGAGGCGCAGATATAGTTGCGGCGTCCGATTTGCCTTGTGGGATTTGTCTGCACTTCGTTTCCTAAGCTTCCGATTCTAAGCTGCATCAATTCAGTAAAGTTGGGTGATTGTGCCGGAGTGCTGGGGCGGATTCACGGACGTTAAATAATCAATGGGCTCCACGCACCATAACGATTGCGAATTGGCCCGCGTGGGAAAGAGAGAGCAATGAGCGCCGCGCCGCATGCAAGGCTGGCAACCAGGGAAATACCCGTCGCATCATAAAGGAAAGGCGTGACGCACAGGGCAATGCCCAGCGGGATGTTCAGGAAACGCATGGGCCGTGCTACCTCTGCGCTGGCGATGGAAACAATCGTTAATACCAGAGAGCCGATCAAATGATCGGCATTTGCCATGGTGCCATCGTTGCCCAGCGTGACACGGGTAAGCAGCAACCACAGCCCGATGAGGCCTGACAGGGCCAGCGGCAAGGGCAGGCTGACGCCTCCGGTCAGCATATCCTTGAGGACAGCACGCGGCTTGCGGGCAAACTCGTCTTCCCGTGCTGATGCTTCTCCATCGTCTGTATCCCCGAACAGCAGAACATAGAGCCAGTTCCGGCCTGCTTTCACGCGCCGCCGGATAAACTGGATCGTCGCTAAAAGTTCATCAAGCGAGTAGGGGATCTGGATCAGCATGACAGCAGCGGCGATGAGTGCGGGCAGGCTCCAGGTTCCCAGAAGGATCGGCTGGATGATGATAAAGAAGATGGATGTAATTCCCAGAGGCGCGATCATCAGGCCGAAGATCAATACCAGCCACGGCATGGTGCGCCAGCGCTGGCGTGAGCCGACAATGCCGGTCAGAATCTCCAGCGCATAGGTATAGGCGCCAACTGCCGCGTCTGAGACGGGCCAGGCTTCCGATACCCAGGAGGTAATGATCTCTTCTGTGCCATTGCGAGGATCAGCAGCGGATCCACCGAACACCGGGTCCCACGCCGCCGGGTTATGGCCGAGTTGATAGGCGGCCAGATGGCGCGAAATGATGAGACCGATGACGGCCAGAGCGATGATTGGCAGGCGCTGTGACCAGTCGGACGGGTTGTAGCTCCACCCTGGCGGAGTGTCAGGCCCGGTCAGGGCAGCGGCTGCAGAGGGGCCGGGCTCGGGCTGGATGGCGACAGCAAAGGCAAAGACCAGCATGCCCACCAGTGTGTCCGCAAGGTAAGCTGCGGCGTTTTCAGTCCAGAACAGGAAAGGGGCGGCCATGACCAAGGCGCCGATAGCAGCGCAGACCCAGCGTGCCCACTGGGCCCGCCATGACAGGGCGATGGAGGCAAACGCAACAAGAGCGATACCAAGGATCACCTCCGTCCAGGCCAGCCCGGGTTCGCGCACGTTGATGGCCCAGGGCTGGCTGAGCAACCAAATGCCAAGGCCGATGTTGGCGAAGTGGGGCCAGCGGTTCTGACCATGATCGATGCGGATCCGCTCCTGCCGGTCGGCAAATAGTTCTTGTGGTTGAATGCCTGTTTCGGCCGCCGCCTTAAGAGCCTCGGGCGGTGCGATCTTGTTGGTTTTGTACCAGCCGATCGGATCACTTTTCAAGGCGGCTACCATCCCCGGGAGCTCGGATTTCAACCGGTGCTTTGGTTCCCAGCCCAGCAGATGCCGCGCACGCGAGATGTCCAGCGCGTAGTGGTCATCGGCCATGGCAACCATGAAAGGCTTGATGAATGGTTTCTCACCCTGGTCGATCATATCGGGAATAACCGGCTCGAGCTTTTCCTGCGCCCAGGCTCCTGCGGCCGCTACGGCCTTGGGCAGGCGCAGAGTGGGCCAGTCGTTGCTGCCATGGAGGAGATAGCCCAGTTCGTCCTGCAGGGCATCGTAGCCAACCGCATCCATCTCGCCGATGAGCACTTCGGTTTCCGGCGGCAGTTCTTTGCGGCGGTCAACCGTGCGACGGAAGGCATCGAGCATGTCCTCTCGGTGGAGCATGGCCTGCCCGACAAGTGTAGAACCTGAGTAGAAATAGCTCTCCAGATCCCGCTCGTAGACCCGCGCCATTTGCTGGGCCATGGTCGGCACCGTTGACTGCTCGTCGTAGACGCCCGCCAAACGCAGCAGCACGTAGGGTATTGCACCATGCTCGGCCTTGATGACGGCTTCTGCCTCGGCCTTGGAGCGGGGATAGGCCCAGCGGGGGTCAATCGGCTGGTTTTCGTCGATGCGCTCGCCGGGGCGACACGGGGCATGGACCAGCATAGTGCTGGCATAGACGAACTGTTCGACCTCGAAGTTCGCCAAAGCATGCAGCAGGCGGCGGGTCCCCTCGACATTGACAGTCGAATAGAGCGGGTTCTCCTCCCCGGAGAAATCGAAATAAGCCACAAGATGAAGCACGCTGGCGATCCGGCCTCCACATCTGTCGTGCAGTTGCGCCATGGCTTTGCGAACGGAGCTGTCGGAGGTGAAGTCAGCCTCTATGACCGGAAAGCCGACATCCATCGCCTTGAGATCAAGGCCGACGACGCGGTAATCAGGCATCAAGGCAAATGCCAGAGACCGGCCAAGATTGCCGGTTGCACCGGTTATGACAACAATCGGCTTGCTTTCATCGTTCACCGGATCTTTCCCCCAGCCCTGTCATTTGCAGTACAACGTAAGTCTGTCGGGTGCCGTTCCGCCCATACAGACCGAGGTGGGCCTGAAGATCAGCAGTCAGGGACAGATTTGGCCAATTGACGGAACCGGCTTTAGGATCGCTCGCTTAATCAGGGGATGACCCATTCCGCTCGATTTCAGCAGGTGGTCCTGCGCAAACATCGTCTAAACCAGCGCTCCAGCGCGAGCGCTGGCCACCTCGTCATGGCCGAGAACCTACTCTTTTGTCGGTCCGCATCTGAACCGGGATGGCTTGATGCCGGCAGTGTCGACCGGGCCAGGCGGGCCTGGGGATTGGGTCAACGGGATACAGACTCCTGCCGAGCGCTGGCCACCGGGAGACAGCTGATGATGAGGCGTATACGAACCGGAAGTCAGACGATTTAGGCCGCAAGCACCTGTCAGGGCTCCCATGATGAAGCGCGCACGACGGCATGAGGTCATCCGGACACAAATGCCAGAGGGTCCGGCAGAGCAGACTTCATAGGGGGAGGATATGCCGATCACGATCAATCCCGAATGGCAGCAGTTGGGGCTTTATGCTGCGGGTGCGGCGTTGCTACTGATCCTGCTTTTCAATATCCCTTTTGTTGGCCGCATCATCCGCTCGCTGTTTTCATTTGCGTTGCTGGTCTTCTGCCTTTTTCTGCTGTTTCAGCAGGCGCCGTTTGACCCAACCCTGGCGCGGATCACAGCGCGATTTGGCCTTGATCAGCAGGAGGTCATGGGTGAGGAGGTGCGGATCCGCATGTCGCCTGACGGCCATTTCTGGGCGCAGGTTGCCATAAATGGGGTTGAGAGACGGATGCTCGTAGACAGCGGCGCAACCGTGACCGCTCTGTCAGAGCGGACAGCCGAGGCCGCGTCGATTGATCGAAGTGCCGGTATGCTTCCGGTCATGATGCGAACTGCCAATGGCATCGTGGAAGCTGAGACGGGTACCGTTGAACGGCTCAGCCTCGGCGGGATCGAAGCACGCAATCTCAAAGTCGTCGTCTCTGCGGCGCTCGGCCCGATTGATATTCTAGGTATGAATTTCTTGTCCCAGCTCGCCTCCTGGAGGGTGGAAGGGCGAACGCTCATCCTCACGCCGCAAAGCAGCGGCGGACAAGATCACAACAACAGTGCCGCCTCGTAAGGCTCTAACCAACTGGCGCTAAAGGCAAGCTTGAGAGCGGCAACGGAGATGCAATGCTCGGGAGGAGGCCTTCTGCTCTCGAGGCCGAAACGATGCAGGTCGGGTGGGACAGCACTGCAAGTCCCACCCGCCCCTTGATACTTTACTTCTGAAGTTCAGCTTTGAAGGCTTCAAGGCTCAGGTTTCGGCCAAGCAGGTCATGTATCAGGACATTGGCGTCCTGGGACCCGCCGGGCTCCAGCACCAGCTTGCGATAGCGCGATGCGGCATGGGGATCGCGCAACCCAGCCTTTTCAAACGCAGTGAACAGGTCCAATGCGATCGCTTTCGACCAGATATAAGTATAATAGATCGCCGAATAGCCATCGAGGTGACCGAAGTTCGCAAACTCATAAGCGGCGTCCAGAAGGGGCAATTGCACATACCTTTGGGACTGAGCATCATACATATCTTTAAGATCAAAGTCTGGCGCACGATTGTAATAATTCAGAGATACCGCCGCCAGAGCGAGTTGGCGTTTCCACATTTCGGATTGGCCGAACCGGCGGCCTGCGTTCATCTTTTCGACCAATGCCTGGGGTATTGGATCGCCCTGCGGATTGGATGCGAATGTCCTCAGGGTGTCGTAGTCCCAGACCCATTCCTCCAGCAGCTGCGAGGGGGCCTCGATGAAATCCCACTGCAAATTGCCCATCGACTGAACCCCATATTGGGTTCTGCCAGAGTAAAGATTGTGGATCAGGTGGCCGAACTCGTGAAGGAAGGTGACAACATCCTGATGGTCCATCGGTCCGGAGGCGGGCATGTTTGCAACCAGCGCGCCCGTTGGGATCTGTTTGCCTGCAATGCCGGTGCGCACCGGGAACATGGCAGCATGATTAAACTTGCCTTCTCTTGGATGCATGTCGAGATAGAAACGTCCTACCAGCGTGCCGTCTTTGTCATAGAGTTCCCAAGCCGTGACGCCATCCGCCCAGACCTTGGTGTTCCATGGCCTGAAATCGGCGCCAAACAGATCCGATATCAAGCCAAAGATGCCCTGACGCGTTTTGTCGTAAGTGAAATACTGGCGCACTTCCGCAGCATCGACTGCATACTTCTCTTTGCGCAACAGATTGGAGAAGTAACGCGTGTCATAGCGCTGCAGTTCGGTAATGCTCGGGTCAACCGTCTTTGCGAAGGCAAGGAGTTCCGCCATGTCTTTCTCGGCGCTCGGTTGGGCGGCCGCATTGATCTCATCCAAGAACTGACCGGCACGCTGTGGATCGCCGATCATCTTGTCCGTCGTCACAAGTGTAGCGTAATCAGGGTAGCCGAGCGTCTGGGCCAAGGCGTAGCGCTTCTCCAGTAGCGATTTCAGCACTGGCGCATTGGTCGGCCACGCCCGGTTCAGAAACGCTGTCATCACTTTTTTGCGGGTTTCCCGATTGCTTGCAAACTCAAGCACCGGAAAGATGTCGGGATAATCATAGGTCAGGTGCACAAATCCGTCTGCGCCCGCCTTGTGGGCGCTCAGATAATCCTGCGGAAGCCCAGCCAGTTCCTCGGGCCGCAACTTGATGTCACCGGTGTCGTCTCGGATGTTGGCAGCAAAGGCCAATCCAACTTCGGTGATCTCTTTCTGCAGTTCAGCAACCTTTGCGCGGGTCGCTGCATCCTTATCCACACCTGCAATCCTGTAATTGGTCAGCATCTTCTTGAGCGTGAAGGCTGCCTTTGCATCGCTGGGCGTCGGCAGGCTCGCCAGTCGCTCATAGATCGGCAAGGAAAGACTGATCGCGCTATTGAGATCCGACAGCTTCGCAACGCAGGTCTCCGCGGCTTGCCGCACCTCCTTGTCTGGATTGGTTTGCGAGATGAGAGCCATCTCGTTGTAGCCGTCGCCAAGGCCGAGCATCAGGGTGTCATAAGCCACGAAGTCTTCATTGAAGGTCGCCCGGGCGCTGCGCTTCTCCAGCTCGGACTTTGCCTTGTTGGTCAGCGCAAGTACCCTGTTGCACCGGCTCGATATTGCCTCAGAAGAAGCCTCTGAAACGGGCAACGCTGTAAGCAAGGAATAGATCTCGGCAGTCGATGTGGAGCCGCCGATCGCCGGGGTTGCAGCGAGCACGGCACCGGTCACAAGCACAGTTATACGTGAGCGTTTCATTTTCACTCCTGGTGAAGATTATGCGGGAAAGCTGGCCACCTGTTGAGGAGCGAGCTGTCTTTCCAGTTGATCTTAGGTTTATCGGCACCAGCCGAAGAAGGGCCTGGCCTGGGCCAAACTGACGCCGTAGTGCAGAGATCCGCTTCAGCCGTTGTGGTGATATACGGGAGCTTCGCAGTCGCTCAGACAAGCCGCAAAAGCCATGCGCTTGGACGCCTAGCACGCACTTTTGCCCAGTTCTGAACCAGCAACGCCCAAGTCCTCCCCCGATCGCCTTATCCACGGCTATCGCAATCCTATCAGCTTAGCACCGGAACTTTTTGCGTATATTTATTGCCCCAATCGTCGTATGCGAATGGCAGCAGAAGGATTGCCAGAGTGATCTGGACATTTCCAGTCGAGGTCTGACAGGCGTGAGCGGAAGAACTGATCGCAGGGCGTACGATCCGCATTTCGGCGTCGCATACCGGAGTGCAGAAGCAATCCTCAGTCATGCCGAGTTCCCCCGGGCGCGCCTGGTCTATCTCGACAGTGTGCTGACGCTCTATGGAGGCAACGCGTTTCTTAACAAACTGCTGATGGAAGCCGCAAGGATCGTAATCTTTGCGGTGGTCATCTGTCTGGAGGCTGGCTACCGAAAGGAAGACCGGGCCACCTGGCCGACGGTCGGTAACCTCAAGAAAGCGCTTGCGTTGTTCAATATCGCAAGTCCGAGGCGGATTGATCATGTCCTTGGCCGCCTGATACAAACGGGTTATCTTGAAAGCAAGGTTTCGCCCCAAGACAGGCGTGCACGCCTGCTGTTGCCCACCGACAGGATGAAGCGGCACGATCAGGACTGGCTTGCTGCGCATTACGCACCACTTGCGATCCTGTATGGTGATGCCGATTATGCCCTTCCACTCCGTGGCGACCCTGAGTTTCAACGTGTCCAGAGGCAGATCGCCACGGGTTTCTTTGCTCAGTCGGCTATGGTTCTGCTGCGCAATCCCGACATCATGCTCTTTCTGACGCGCGACGCGGGCATCCTGGTGCTGGCGCAACTTGTCAAGGAGGCTATGAGCCAGGGAGCAACCACTGTGCCGCTGTCGTTTGCGGACCTGAGCCGCCGCTTCGTGGTCTCGCGCACCCATGTTCGCCAACTTTTAATGGATGCCGAAGCTCAAGGCCTCGTCGCGCTCAGTCAGGACCGCAGGCAGGTGACGCTGACGCCGCGTATTCTTGGAAGCCTTAATCAATTCATCGCAGACGGAATGTCAAATCATGATCTGACCGGGGCCGCGGCGAGGAAGGCGCTTGCTGAGATGAGAACTACAACTGCCATGGTCCCTGATGCCTGAAAGCCGTCGCCCCTCCCCCTTGAAACAGGGGAGGGGCGATCGGCTGCTCTTCGATCGGAAGAACCTTAGTTGCCAAAGCGGTAGTTAAGACGTAGTCCCCAGGTCCGAGGCTCGTTGTAAACGAGGCTCGTGGTGCCAAGGACGCTCATGATGGGAACGCCGCCGATCTTGTAGACCTCCTTCGTGACGTTGTTGACGAAGAAGGAGGCGCTCACATCGCTGCCTGCAATGTTTGCCCATTCCAGGCTCAGGTCCAGCTGGTTGTAGCCGTTTTCCTCGCCGATCGGGTCCTTGAACACGGAGAGGGAGTAACTGCTGGAGTAGCTCCAGTTCGCGGCCCAATTGAGCTCTCCGTTCTCACCCGGCAGCGGCATGTTGTATTGAGCCCCGAGCGACAGGCGGTGCTTGGCGAGGAACGGGAAGGGCCGGTTGAGCTCAGGCTCTCCCGTCCGGCGACTGATGAAGCGGCCATATTCTGCGTCCGTCAAAGCATAAGAAGCGGTCAGCCTCAAGCCTTCGACAGGCATCAGCATTGCATCGACTTCGAGGCCTTTGACAGTCGCCTCGGCCGCGTTGACGATGAGATTGATGAGGGAGAGCTCGCCGGTCACCGGATTGGTCTCTGAGAAGGATTCAGAGACCTGTGCATCCTTCAGCTTGGAGCGGAACAGGGCAAGGTTGGTGCGCGCCGGCATGCCGCCGATTTCGAAGTCAGCCTTGAGGCCGGCCTCGACGTCGGTCACGGTTTCAGGCTCATAGGCGATGCCGAAATCAAGTGCCTGCGGATTGAGGCCACCTGCGCGGTAGCCGCGGCGGTGGGTGATGTACAAAAGTGTCTCGGGCGATACCTGCCAGTCGAGGCTGATATTGTAGGACGAAGCGTTGAAGGATTCATCCACAACGGCCGGACAGCCGTTGATCAGGCTGCACGACGTGATCGGAAATTGGCCCGCCGGATCGCGGCGATTGTCGGTCTTGATCCACCGATAATCATGGGTGTAGCGGTAGCCGGCCGTGATACTGAGACCTTCGGCCACCAGATCTGACAGGTCGTAGGACAACTGTCCAAACACTGCCTGGCTGCGCTCCTTGCGCTCGATCAGATTGAGCGACGGCGTGCCGACGGACACCTGGATGAGCTTCTGGACGTCAGGCGTTTTCTCCCAAAGGAGAAAGCCGCCCAAGGTGAAGTCCAGCTTGCCGTCAAGGGCGCTGCCCTGCAGTTGAAGCTCCTCGGTGATCTGCCGGAGATTGCTCGACCATCCGTCGGGCGTCGTCTGGTCGAGCAGCGGTAGAGCCGTCCCGTCCATGTCATAGCGGCTGAGTTGTTTGAAGCGGCGAAGACCGAAGATGTTCTTGAACATCAGGTTGTCGTTGAGCTCAAATTCGGTGATGTTGGTGATGCCCCAGCTGCGCGTGCGGGACAGGCCATCAACCGAAGATAAAGTAACGCGCGGCCCCCCGGCCTTCTGGGCTGCCAGCTGCTGGTCGAGGATAGGCGAGGGCGCGAAAGCAAAGCCGCCGGCGGCAATGGCCTGCATGATGGCACCCATCGGATCGGTGCGCAGCAAGGCAACGGACGGTCTGTTGCCGCCCAGGTAGAGCGGCAAAGGCGGCAGCGACCCGCCGAGCGGGGAGGAGGCGAGCACATTGCCCGTGAGAACCTTGTTCTGATCGATGCCGCCGATCTGCTGTGACGAGCCGTTGGTATCCGACTTATAATAGTCAAACATCAGGAAGTTGCTGAAACGGTCGGAGGGCGTAAACATGGCCGAGACGCGGCCGCCCCAGTAGTCACGGTCGTCCTGCATCTGGCCCGTCACCAGGTTTTCCGTAAAGCCGTCGCGCTTGGAGCGCTTCCCAGCAAAGCGGATCGCAAGGGTTTCCGAGACCGGTACGTTCAGCGCCGCTTCCAGTTGACGTTCGTCGAAGCGACCGATTTGACCAGACACATAGCCTTCGAACTCGTCCGTCGGTCGCTGGGGCTCGAAGAGCACTGCGCCGCCCGTCGAGTTGCGACCGAACAGGGTGCCCTGCGGACCCTTGAGGACCTGCACGTTCTGCAGATCAAAGAAGCGGCCCGGGCCGCCGGAATCGGCGGTCTGGAGCGGCACTTCGGCAAAATAGGCAGTGACGCGCGGATTCTGGCCCTGGGCGGATGCACCCGAGCTGGACATACCGCGGATCGATAGGGTGACCTCATCGCGCGCCTGCTGGTAGGTGGTCAGCGACACGGCCATGCGCTGCAGGTCCGTCGCGTCCTGAATGTTGCGCTGGGCCAGCGCTTCGCCGGTGAATGCCTGAACGGCAATCGGCACGGTTTGAAGGGCTTCCTCACGCCGGCGAGCCGTGACGACGATTTCGTCGAGCCTTAGGCCGGTCGAGGCCTCCGGGGGTGCCGACGGGGCTGTTTCCTGTGCCAGAACCGGGTTGAGAGAGGACACGAACGCAACAGATCCAAACAGAATCCCGAACTTCGTCGATACGTTGACCATACTTTCCTCCCCTGCCTTAATCCGGGTATTTCTCCTTATTTTTCATATGCAGACCCGTAGTGGTTAACCGGAATAAGGATGGAGGGAAGTCTATTCTAATACTTCGATCTAGCAAGTGATCTTCAGGGTGGTTGCCGGGTACACCCCCCATTATGCGCAGGAGCGTTGGAAATTTTCTACGATTCTGGCAAGCGGGGCGTCGTGCAACGCGTCGTCGCCGAGATTGCATGCCAGAACCGCAAGATTGGCATCAGCTGCTAAGAGTTGATCGGTCAAATCCGGCCTGATCAGATCGTGAGGCCCGCGCGGGAGCGCGGCGTGGTCGCGCCGGCTCCCGTCCTTGAGGTCCTAGAACCTGACCTTCATGTCCACGCCCCAGGTGCGCGGCTCACTGTAGGTCACAGTACCAAAGCCGAGCGAGCCGAAGTCCACACCGCTTGTCACGTGCTTCTTGTCCGTAAGATTGCGGCCCCAAAGTGCCAGTGTGGCCTCATAGCTGCCGAGTTCAAAGCCTGTCAGGGCCACCCGGCCGTCGAGTAGGCCTACCGGGCCGCTCGTCAGGTAATCGTCGAAAGGTCCGAACCGGGGAATGGCATTGAAGTATATGCGGCTGCGCCAAGCATAATCCAGCCGGGCGGTCAGTTCGCCACCAGCCACCTCGCCAAACCGATATTCCGCTCCAACGTTGAATGTGGTGCTGGCCGAATAGTTGAAGCGGGCTTCGTCTGCCACATCGATATATTCGTCTGTCGTCGGATCCAGCACGATGAAGGATTTGACCTTGCGCTTGGTATAGCCAGCCGAGCCATTGATGTGCAATTGGTCGGTCAGCAGCACATCCAGCTCCAGCTCCACCCCGGTGAAGTGGCCGCTTCCGGCATTAACCGTCACTGAGTTGGCGCCGCCCGTGCCCGCGATCAGCTGGTTGAGCTGCTTGTCCTTCAACCTCATGTGGAACAGGTTGCCGTTCAGGCGCATGCGCCGGTCGAGCAGTTCGGACTTGAAGCCGAGTTCATAGGAAGTAAGGCTTTCAGGGTCATAGCCATCGTTCATGGCGCGCGGATTGAACCCGCCTGCCTTGTAGCCGGTTGCCACGCGCGCGAATGTCATCACGTCCGGCGTGACCTGGTACTGCAAGGTCGCCGCCCAGTTGGTGCGCTCCCAGGAGCGCTCGAGCGAGCGGGGAGTGGGGCTTGTCTGGTCCAGCCACTTCTTGTCGCGCGTGTAGCGCAGGCCGCCTGTAAACTGCAGGTCTTCAGTCAGATGGTAGGTTGCCTGGCCGAACAACGCTGTGCTGCGGTTCTTGTGGCTATACTCCATCAGATTTGTAAGGCCCAACCCGCGGTAGATGCCGCCAAGATCGACCAGATAGGTATACCACTGCGGATTATACTCATGGGATTTTTCCTGGAAGTAAAAACCGCCCAGGACGAAATCAAGCTGGTTGCCGATATTGCCAATGAGGTTGATTTCTTGTGACCATTGTTTCTGACGGCGGTCATTGTCCGCGCCAAAGAGCGAGACGTCACCAATGACGCCGGTTATGAGCCGGCCCTTGAGGCCCTCGTTGCCGTCCAGATCGGTGTTCAGCAACTCCGAATTCCATTTGCGAAAACCGGTGATCGAGCGCACCGTCAGGCTGTCGCCTACATCGGCTTCCAGTGTCAGGGCATGGCCCTGCACCTTTTCATGGACGGGTGTGTAATCCGCGCGCAGCGCATCGATCCGGTCTGTGGACGGTTCGATGAATGCCGAGCCGCCATTGGCTGCTGATTGGCGGTAATAGCTGACTACCGCATCGGTAGCCGCTACGATTTGGGAGGCCGGCACCACATTGTTGATATCGGAGTAGTCGAAGCTGTAGGTGGCGCGGAAGCGGCCGCCGTCATCGTAGGCGAGTACTGCGCGGACGGCATCCACATTGGTCGCCCCGGGATCCTTCTTGTCCGCCTTCAGGACATTGTCCACATAGCCGGAGCGCTCCTTGTGGGTGTAAGATACGCGGGCCTTCAGCCCTCGGCCGATCAGGCCGGTGTCAAGGCTTGCGCGCACCTGTGAGTAGTCCAGGTTGCCAAGGCTACCTCCGAGCTCTCCGCCGAACTCGTCTGCTGGCTTGCGTGAGATGAAGTTGACGGCGCCGCCCGTGGTGTTGCGGCCATAGAGCGTGCCTTGCGGTCCGCGCAGAACCTCGACGCGTTCCAGATCCACCACGTCGAAGATCGCACCGGTCGAGCGGCCGATGATCACGCCATCGACATAAAGCCCGACCGGCGAGTCCGCCGTCAGGATCGGCTCGGCATCGCCAATACCACGTACATGGATGATCAGGTGCGAGCTGTTGCCGTTGCCCGACGTCGTCGTCAGGTTCGGAGCAATGCCGGTCAGCTTGCCCGCGCTTTCAATGCCGCGCGTCTCGAGCGTGTCGGCAGACACGGCACTGATGGCAAGCGCCGTGCGCTGCAATGGCTCGCTGCGCTTTTGTGCAGTTACCACGATCTCTTCAAGTCTTGGCGTTGTGTCGGCATCGGACTGCGCCAGTGCCGGTAGGGCACTGGAAGCAACGGCGACAATCACGCCGCAGCTGAGCAGACGGCCATTTGATTGCCGTCGGACCTGTGCGAGCGCACCTTTGGTGCCTACAGAGTTCTGCATCCTTTTCCTCCCCTTTGTAATTTTCTTCGGCAAGCCCCGCAGGCAGTTGTTGCGTGTTCCCGCCCGGTTTCAGGCAAAGCCTGACCGGCGCGGCGACTTGTCCGCTATTTTCGGATATTTTTCTTGTTATAGGTGCCGGGCGCCAGGTTCAGTCCGGGCGGTACTCATCCCACTCGAGCGAAGCCGCCAGCGTGTCCACCTCCCGGGCACTCCGAATGCCTTTGATGCGACGGGCTTCCTCTACCGGCAGATGCAGCACATCTTCGTAGCGGATCAGAAAGATGGGATCGGAGGCGAGCCCGACGTCCATCCCCACCCGTGTCGCTTCCAGCGCTTTCAAGTACGACTGCTGATAGTGCAAGGCGGTGCGCATCAGGAGGCGCTGCGCGCCAAGCAGCTGACCCAGGTTGACCTCGGCCGCCAGCTCTGGTGCAAGAAAGCGCGGAACGTTGCTCAGGCGTGCATAGTAGGGGACGAGTTCGCCCAGGATATTGAATGCGCCCCCAAACATGATGTGCTCGATGTCATGGGTCTGTCCGCTCCGGAAGCGGTAGTAGTCGTACTGGGTGCGCGGCTCGAACCGCTCGATGATGTCCAGTTCGAAGTTGTTGTCTCGCAAATATTCGCCAAAGATGCGCCCCAAAGACCCTTGCGGACAGTCCAGCAGATCCTCCTTTGTGAAGGTCGAGATAAAGCCCTCGTGAAACCAGGCGTCGAGCTCCGGCCAGCGCGCGCGCTCCTGCGTGAACAGGTCCTCGATCCGCTCGAGATCCTGAACGTCGAACAGAAACTCGTAGAGCTGGTAGGCATCTGCCGATGTTGGCCGGTCCTTGCCGCTGCGGCGCAGGAAATGAGTGGCGATCCAATCTCTGAGCCGGGGATCGTTCAGGTACTTGGACGAACTGATCAGAGTAGAGCTTTTGGTCGTCAGCGATTGCAGGCCGCGAAGGAGATAAGGCTGGTTCGATTTATCCTTGCTCATGAAACATCCTTTACAGCAGGGGCAGCAGGTGGTTCGGCACAGGTACCGGCATTTCCAGCAGCATCTGTGCATGGGACTTTGCAGCCGGATCCAGCCTGAGCGAGGCCGTCATTCCGCCTGCCAAAGATTGATGCACGACGAGATTGAGCGCGTGGATGCCCGGAACTTCGAACCGATCAACACGGGCACCGGCATCATCTGAGAACAGGTGGGCAAACCAGTCGCGCACCGCCTCCTCAGTCAGAGCTGCGCGGATCCATGGCAGGAATTCCGGCTTGCGGGCGATCACTCCCACATTGAACAGGTTTCCCTTGTCGCCGCTGCGGGCATAGGCAAGCCGGATCAGCTCAACTGTTGCCGTATCCACCTCTTTCGCACCAGGCGTTTCGCAGGAGAGGGCCGGGCGCGTGATCAATCCCGGCTCGAACCCGCCGTCCATCGGCACGATGACAGGCACCGTCTGCCCGTCGAGCACGACCCGAGCCTCAACCCTCGTTTTGGGCAGCAGAACTGAGCGGTGATGGCTGACCGGCACGGAGCGTGGAGTGGCCAGCACCGGTGCAATGCTGGTTCCGACCGACATGTTCATGATGGCGGCGCTGGCTTCGCGCCAGAAGAGGTCGGTCGCAGCCATGGATGGGCTGTCGACGACGATCTTCAGCAGCACTTCGCGTGGTGCAACCGGGCGGGCGTGGGGACCATAGCTGGCCTCGGCCCCAATCACCTCGACCTGCACGTTGGACCAGTCGCCCAGGTTTCGGGCGCGCAGCATGCAGCTTGTGCGCTCGAGGATGGCATCGGCCTGCCGGCAGGCCTTGGCGACTGCGTCTATGCCGATGATGGGCTGGAGGGAGATGGATCGCCAGCCTTGATCATAGGTCACCGAGACCTTGTAGTGACTGGTTGGCGGGTAGCCCCTGGCGCCGGATACACGCACACGGTCCGGTCCCACTTGTTCCAGGCGTATGGCACTGAAATCGCAGGTGACATCGGGTACGAAATAGGCTTGGGGATCGCTGACCTCGTAGAGGAGCTGCTCAGCAACCGTTCCTTCGCTGACCAGGCCGCCAGTACCCGCAGGCTTGGTGATGATGAGGCTGCCGTCCTCGAAGCATTCGCCGACCGGGAACCCGATGTTGGCCCAGTCCGGCACCTCCTGCCAGTCGGTGAAGGTTCCCCCGGAGACCTGTGCGCCGCACTCGAGCAGGTGTCCGGCAGCCGTTCCGGCCGCCAGCCGGTCATAGTCCTGCATTGACCAACCAAACTCGTGGATCAGAGGCCCGAGCACGAGGGCGCTGTCAACGGCCCGACCCGTCACCACGATATCCGCGCCAAGCGCCAGGGCGTTAACTATGGGCAGTGCCCCAAAGTAAGCATTGGCGCTGGTCAGGGCCTCAGGCAGCGGCTCGCCCGAGAACATGTCGACCCGCTCGGCTGCGGGAAGATCGGGCATCAGTTGGCTCACGTCATCGCCGATGATCGCCGCCACACGCAGGTCGATGCCCTGTTCTCTGGCACGAGCCTCGATGAGCCGTGCCAGCCCTTCGGGGTTCATCCCGCCGGCATTGGTGACGACCTTGATGCCGCGCTCGCGCAGCGCCCGGAAATGCGGGCCGATGTGAACATCGACAAAGTCAGGCAAGAATCCGGAACCGGGGTCCGCTGCCTTCATGCGGCTGAACAGGCCCATGGCGCCTTCGCCAAGATAATCGAAGATCAGGTAATTCAGATCTTCAACCGTCAGCAACTGCGGCACCGCCAGAGCGCTGTCGTTCAGCGCCCCGGAAGCTCCGCCTATGCGCACAACCTTTCCCATCCGGTGCCTGCCTCTCCAATGAGTTCTTTTTCAGGCCACTGACAGGGTCCGCATGCGCGCTCCCCCCTGCCAACTGCCGTTCCCTCTATGCAGACACTCAGCTTATATGCAGCGGCTCTGGCCCAAAACTAGGAACGTTTATCCTATGACTGAGAGTGACAGGATGAAGCTTGAGGCGGGAGGTGCCGATGTTGCGCGCCGCCAGGAACTGGCCACCTTCCTGCGGACGCGCCGGGCCCGTCTTCCTCCTGCCGATCTGGGATTGCCGCAAGGAACACGCCGGCGCACGCCTGGGCTTCGCCGGGAGGAGGTGGCCGAACTCATTGGCGTTTCTCCCTCCTGGTACACCAAACTGGAGCAGGGCCTGGATATCCGAGTATCCTCGCGCCTGTTGCGGCGTCTGGCCAATACCTTGCGTCTGACGGCCGTCGAACGGGTGCAGCTCTATCGGCTCGGCCTGCCTGAAGCTGCCAACCCGGATGTGCCGGTGCCCGAGGACGTGCTGCCAGCAGTTCAGACCATGATCGACGGGCTGGGGTTGAGCCCGGCGTTCATTCTGACCCCGCGGGGCGAGTACATCGGCTCCAATCAGGCCGCCAGGGCCTTTTTCGGCGACTTTGAAACCTTTGCCGGGCCGGAGCGCAATCTGCTGCTCTCCTTGTTTCTCCACCAGCCGGTGCGCCAGTATCTACCTGACTGGTGGGAGTCGGCCCGTCAGCAGGTCGCACTGTTTCGTGCGACCTATGCCCGAAATGCCAACGACCCCTATATTCAAGCCCTGGTGGGGCGTCTGCTGAAGGAAAGCCCGGAATTTCGCGAGTTGTGGAACAACTATGACCTGCCTGTCGGACCATCTCGCCGCATCACGTTCGACTACCCAGGCAGTGGGGCGATGACGTTCGAATACTACTCGTTCTATGCAGATGTGGATGCAAACTTTCGCGTGGAAATCTTCACTCCGCTGTCCCAGCATGAAACCTCCGCCAAGATGGAGGCGCTGCTGAGGGCCTGTTCCTTGAACCGGCGGGATCAGACCTGACAGTCAGCCGGATCCGGAGCTTGGCAGGCTCTCTGGAGAGCGCCTGGTCTGTAATCTAGTCATTGACTGCTTTCTGGAGCCTTTTGGTGCTTGCGGCGTAGCGTTGAGCCAGGATTGCTCCAAGCAGAATCTGGATCTGATTATAAAGCAGGATCGGCAGCACGATCATCCCAAAGCCGCTCGTTCCGGCAAACAGGACCTGTGCAAGCGGTAGGCCCGACGCGAGGCTTTTCTTTGATCCACAAAATACGGCCGCGATCTCGTCCTCCCGGCTGAAACCGAGCCAGCGAGCACCGCCGATTGCAAAGACGAATACGATGACCAGAAGGAGCGTGCACAGGCCGGCTGCCATCAGCAGCCCGGTCAGGGGAAGGGTGTGCCAGAGGCCCGCCGTGACGGACTTGGAAAAGGCTGCGTAGATGATCAGCACAATCACCGACTGATCGTAGCTTTCCAGCCAATGTTTCCGTGTAGCAAGGAATGGTCCTGCTCGACTGTGAATGGCCTGACCAAGACCGAACGGCAGCAGCAACTCGACAAAGACACTGCCAAGGACCTGGCTCAGGTCGACTGGCGCCGAGGGTGAAGACTTGATGAACAAGGCCATCAGCAGAGGCGTCAGGAGCAGCCCGAAGACATTCGAGGCGGCGGAGTTGCAAACGGCCGCCGGGACATTGCCTCTTGCCATTGCCGTATAGGCGATCGAGGACGAGACGGCCGATGGCAGGACGCCGAGGTAAATGAAGCCAAGAACCAGGTCGGCCGGAAGGAAGTGGTCAGGCACCAGACGCAGTGGCTGTACTATCAGCGGAAACACGATGAAAGTAATTGCAAAGATAAATCCGTGAAGCCGCCATTGCTTCAGTCCAGCCAGCACTGCCTTGTGCGACAATGCGGCCCCATGCCCGAAGAAAAGCAGGGCAACGCCTGCCGTGCCGATCCAGTCGATGATATCTGCCGCTGGCCCTGTCGCGGGGAATACTGTTGCAACGACGACTGCAACAATCATCAGCATCAGAAAGGAATTCAGTCGCATACTCGCACCCAGAGCAAAGAGGTCGCGCCAAATGCGGGCCGCTGACCAACTGTTGCTGGCGACCATACTCTCTGGCAGTGTTGGTCCACAAATTGGTCTGAAATTGAGGGTAGAATGACGAGCCGTAGTCCCGCCGGGGAGGTTGTGAAGCGGCTACGCACTCTCTTGAGACGTCTGCGCCTGGGGCCGCAGGACCGTGTTCCACCCGAACGCGTACTGGCGGCGGAGCTTGGCTGCAGTCGCGAAACCGTGCGACGGGCGCTGCAGCAGTTGGAGGGTGAAGGCACGATCTGGCGTCATCAGGGAAAGGGCACTTTCATCGGGCCAGCTCCTGCCGGCATTGAAAGGCCGGTTCACAGAGTTGTGGAGAGTGCCTCGATCTCCGACCTTATCGAGGCGCGCCTGGTCTATGAACCAGCACTGGCCGCCGCTGCTGCGCAAGCAGCAACGCCAGAGAACATCAAGGAGCTACGTGAACTTGCCATCGCCACGGGAGCGGCCCGAGACTGGTGGGAATACGAGCGGCTTGATGATGCCTTTCACAAGGCGGTTGCACGCGCCAGTAGTAATCCCCTCCTTGCTGCGATCTTCACCACGCTTGCCTCCGTGCGTGGTCGTGCCTCTTGGCAGCGCCGCCACGACGCCATGTTTCGGAAGGCGCGCAAGGAGGAGTACGCAGCCCGGCAAAGCATCTTGCACCTGGCTGTTGTCGATGCGATCGCCGCTGGGGACGGCGACGGTGCATATCAGGCGATGCGTCGGCACTTGGAGACGATCCGCGGGCTGCTGGAGTGTTAGGGCGCCCCGGGAAGCATGCGGGCGTGAGGCGGGCAGAAAATCAAGGTGCAGCGAATGTCACGTCGCGCCTTCCCGCCCCGAGACCGAGTGCCTATTGCACCAGCTCACAGGGGTAGACAACAGACGGGTAGTGGTTCTCATGGTCTCGCGAGGATCTGCCGACGCCGATCACGGCAAGCTCAGGCGGGCGTTTGCACCTCCGCTACGAAACCGGGCCAGGTCTGCAAGTAGGTGAGGAAGGGAGCGCTGACACCTTCTGTCGTCAGATGCTCGGCACTGATTGGCATGGGCGGGGATTGATAGAACGGATCGGATTGAACGCGCTGCGGGAAGTCGTGACGCAGGATGGCCGCGCGGCCAATCGAAACAAAGTCGCAGCCTGCCTCGATCACCTCTGCAGCGGTCCGGCCGTTCATCACCTTGCCTGTAGCTCCTAGGCGCACCTTGCCGCGTGGCAAATCCATAAAGCAGCTCAGCAGGGTTCGTCCCTTGTATGCCTCATCTTCAGGCTCCTTGGTCACGTCCCACAGCGACAGGTCCAGGTAATCGATCTTCTCCTGCCGCATGATCTCGCCAGCCACCTCGCGGATTTCAGGCAAGCGTTGTCCATAGCGTTCGGGTGACAGGCGCAGCCCGACCTGGAAGTCTGCGCGACATTCGGCGCGGATGCCGTCGATGATCTCGAAGAGGATCCTTGCTCGATTCTCGAGGCTGCCACCGTAGCGATCGGTACGGCGGTTGATCTCCGGAGAGAGGAACGCCGCTAAAATGTAGCCGTGTGCGCCGTGAATCTCAACGCCGTCAAAGCCGGCTTTCTCCGCACGCCTGGCCGCAGCGATGAAGTCATCGCGCAGCTGCTCGACCTCCCTCTGGGTCAGGCCGCGGGCTCCGGTCTTGGGATCATCAGAGGGTGATATGGGCGTGCCGACCAGTTCCCTGGGTGCCCGGTTGCCGCCATGATGAAGCTGGACCGAGGACAGTGCACCACGGATCTTCAACTCCTGTGCCAGGCGGGTCAGGCCTTCCAGGTGCTGGTCGCCAAAGATGCCGAGCTGGCCGGGAAAGCCCTGGCCTGCCGCTTGCACGTGGGCAGCAGCGGTCATGACCAGCCCGAAGCCGCCACTGGCGCGCTGGACCAGCCAGCGGACTTCTTCCTCTGACAAACGCCCGTCGGTATGGCTTTGCTGATTTGTCATCGGTGCCAGCATGAAGCGGTTCTTCACGGCAGGGCCACGAGCAAAGGAGAGGGGCGCGAACAGATCTGTCATGGTCCTCCAGATGAGCTGCATGCATCGCTGCCCCATATAGGCAAAACATCAGCATGATCATTCAATTCTTGCTTTTCGTCAGTGCGAACTGCAGATGAGTGTGTACTTACTATATATGGACGCTGGGTTCAATGGCGGGACGGAGCGGCTCTTGCTCAAGGTTTCGACGGCTGGTGCCCACCTCATTTATTCGACGTTGAAGCGGAATTCGGGGACGGATGATCATGGCAGCACAGAAGACGGCCCGGGGCACTGCGGCCTATCGCCGATTCACGGCGGCAATGCTGCTGGCGGGGCTTGCCACCTTTGCTGTCTTTTACTGCGTGCAGCCACTGCTTCCCCTGTTCAGCGACAACTTTGGAGTGGAGGCCGAAGAGGCGAGCCTCGTGGTGTCGATCACCATCGGTCCCATGGCAATCGCGTTACTGGTTGCCGGCGTCTTGTCCGATCGTCTCGGTCGCCGCCCCCTGATGATCACCTCGCTACTGGCGGCCGGTCTTGTCACGCTTGCAGCAGCAGCAGCGCCGGACTGGCACTCTCTTCTGGCGCTCCGCCTGCTCGCGGGCCTTGCGCTTGCTGGTGTGCCTGCAGTGGCGATGGCCTATATCGTCGAGGAGGTGGAGGACGCGGCTGCAAGCCACGCGATGGGGATTTATGTTGCGGGTACAGCCATGGGCGGCATGATGGGTCGCTTGCTAGGCGGCTTCATCGCCGAGTATGCAGGCTGGCGCGTCGCTGTCGGCTTTGTCGGCAGCATCGTATTCGTCATTGCACTGCTCTTCTGGCGCTATACGCCCCACTCTGCCCATTTCACGCCGCGCCGGCAGTCGATGGCGGGTTACCTTGGCGGGTTGAGGCGGTTGTTCTCGGACAGGGCCATCCCTTGGCTGTTTGCGGAAGCTTTCCTCCTGATGGGCGCTTTTGTCAGCATTTATAATTATGCGAGCTACCGTCTCGTAGCTGCGCCTTACAATCTCAGCCAAGCAACCGTCGGAGCGATCTTTCTTCTCTTCATTGTAGGCTCGCTCAGCTCGACGTGGGCCGGAAGTCTGGCCGGCCGACATGGCGCAGGCAAGGTTTTCTGGGCTTTCCTTCTCCTCTTCCTTTCCGGCATCGCTTTGACTGCTACCATGCCTCTTCCCGTCATCATTCTGGGTATTGCGGTTGTGACCATCGGCTTCTTCGGGGCGCATTCCGTTGCCTCGGGGTGGGTGGGCCGCCGCGCCGGCGCTGACCGTGCTCAGGCAGCCTCGCTTTACCTGTTCTTCTATTATCTTGGAGGCAGCCTGCTCGGACTGGCCGGAGGTTTCGCCTGGACTCGCGGCATGTGGCTTGGGGTTGCCTTCTTCACGGCTGGCCTGGTTGGGACAGGGGCGGTCATCAGCG